>NZ_RJNZ01000001.1:300000-382024 GCF_003942865.1 Streptococcus mitis
ATCTCACTTAGCCAGTCTCAATTTCAGTTATCCAGAAATGCAGCATCAAATTCGCTCCTTATCTGGCGGACAACAGGGAAAACTCCTGCTTTTGGATTTAGTCTTGCGCAAACCAAACTTTCTCCTGCTGGATGAACCAACACGAAACTTTTCACCCACTTCTCAACCCGAAATTAGAAAACTCTTTGCCACTTATCCAGGCGGTCTCATCACTGTTTCGCATGACAGGCGTTTCTTAAAAGATGTCTGTTCAATCATCTATCGCTTAACAGAACACGGTCTGGAGGTAGTTAATTTAGACGATTTATAAATTTACAACATAGCAGATAGATGGTGCAAAAACACAATTTTAGGAGAAAAAGAAGTAAATCTTCCCATAATAAAACGCATAATATCAAGTTTTTGCACACCTGATATTATGCGTTTTTAAGATTTTAAAGACTTTTTCCCAACATTCATTTTACATATGTTTTAAACGTTCAATCCGTTCTGAAATAGGTGGGTGGGTATAAAAGAGTTTTTGGAACCCTCCACCTTTCTTAGGATCATTGATATAAAGTGCACTGCTGGCATCATCGACAGGACGACTCATCGGTTTACTATTATCCAACTTACGTAGAGCATTAATCATCCCTTGAGGATTGCGCGTCAACTCAACACTAGAAGCATCAGCTAGGAATTCCCTCTGACGAGAAATAGCTAGTTGCACCAAGGTTGCAGCGAGAGGTGCCAGCACAATAGCTAGTAGGGAAACCACTAGCATAATGATTTCTAAGCCATTTCCTTCTCGGTCATCATCACTTCGTCTACGACCTGCTCCACCCCACCACATCATACGACCTGCCATACTAGAAAGCATGGTGATAGCACTAGCAAGGGCAACAGCAATAGTCGAAATACGGATATCATAATTACGAATATGACTGACTTCATGTCCCATAACAGCTTCTAGCTCCTCGCGATTCATGATAGCAAGGAGACCTGAAGTCGCAGCAACCGCTGCGTTTTGAGGATTTGAACCTGTCGCAAAGGCATTTAAGGCTGGATCATCAATGATGAAAACACGGGGCATAGGAATCTGAGCGACCATAGCCATATCTTCTACTACATGGTAGAGGTCTGGTGCCGTTTGTTCATCCACCTCACGCGCTCCATTCATGGACATGACAATCTCTGTCGATTGAAAAATCATGGACAAGGCATAGATAAAGCCGATAATCAGTGCGATAACCAAACCACCAATCCCAGACCGCATAAAGAGGTAACCAACAGCATAGCCAACAAGAGCTAAGAGTAGGAAAAATACCAGCAACAAAATCCACGTTTTTCGTTTATTGCTTGCAATTTGATCAAACAACATCTTAGTCACCTAAACCGCTAAAATCAACTTTAGGAACTGCCTTTTCCTCTTCTGGTGTTTGAAGGAAATCTGCTGCTTTAAATCCAAACATCCCAGCGATAATATTGCTTGGGAAAGTTTCTAATTTTACATTGTAGTTGCTGACAACACTGTTGTAGAGTTGACGAGAGTAAGAAATTTTATTTTCTGTGTTTGTCAACTCCTCTTGCAATTTAACAAAGTTGGCACTAGCTTTCAAATCTGGATAGCTTTCTGCAACTGCAAAAATACCTGAAACCTGACGAGTGAGGGCATCACTAGCTTTCATAGCTTCTGCTGGTGAAGTCGCTGCAGCAACTTGATTGCGAAGTTCTGCCACCTTTTCAAGGGTAGAACCTTCATATTTGGCATAACCTTTTACAGTCTCAATCAAGTTTGGCAAGAGGTCATTTCGACGTTTCAACTGAACATCAATCTGACTCCAAGCCTCCTTTGTTTGCATACGATTCTTAACCAAACCGTTATAGCTAACAATCACAAAAATAACAATAAGAGCTAAAACCCCAAGAATAATCCAAGTCATTATATAAGTCCTTTCTGCTTTTAGATTAGTACCAGTATATCAAATTTTTAATGATTGTGGTAAAATAAGATGATACTAAAGAAGGAAATAACTATGAAACCAGAAACATTTTACAACTTGCTTGCCGAGCAAAATCTTCCACTTTCGGACCAGCAAAAAAAACAATTTGAACGTTATTTTGAGCTCTTGGTCGAGTGGAATGAAAAGATTAATTTGACGGCTATTACAGACAAGGAAGAAGTTTATCTCAAACATTTTTACGATTCGATTGCGCCTATTCTGCAAGGTTTGATTCCCAATGAAACTATCAAACTTCTTGATATTGGAGCTGGGGCAGGATTTCCTAGTCTGCCGATGAAAATCCTCTATCCTCAGTTAGATGTAACTATCATTGATTCTCTCAACAAGCGCATCAACTTCCTCCAACTTTTGGCTCAAGAACTGGATTTAGACGATGTTCATTTCTACCATGGACGTGCCGAAGACTTGGCCCAAGACAAAAACTTCCGTGCTCAATATGATTTTGTAACGGCTCGTGCGGTTGCCCGTATGCAAGTCCTATCTGAATTAACTATTCCCTACCTTAAAGTTGGCGGAAAACTATTGGCACTCAAGGCCAGCAATGCGCCTGAGGAGTTGTTAGAAGCCAAAAATGCACTCAACCTCCTTTTTAGTAAAGTTGAAGACAATCTCAGCTACGCCCTACCAAATGGAGATCCGCGTTACATCACAGTGGTAGAAAAGAAAAAAGAAACACCAAATAAATATCCACGTAAGGCTGGCATGCCCAACAAACGTCCGCTTTAATCTTTTTAGTAAAAAAATATTTACAAAGTTTGTAATTTTTGCTATACTATCACAAGCAAAGGTTTTTAATGTCATCCCGTGAGGTGACGAAGACGCAGAAATATTTGAAACTCTTTAAAGTTTAGGCTTTAAAGAAGTCTTACTCTGAGGGCCTATTGCTGTAAAATAATGGGCTCTTTTTTGATGCCCAAAAGTGAGGTTTATATGAAACAAGAATCAACTGTTGATTTGTTACTAGACGTTGACCAACGTCCTTCAGCTGGAAAAGGAATTCTCCTTAGTTTCCAACACGTTTTCGCCATGTTCGGTGCGACCATCTTGGTACCATTGATTTTGGGAATGCCTGTATCTGTTGCCCTTTTTGCTTCAGGTGTTGGAACACTTATCTACATGATTTCAACTGGATTTAGAGTTCCAGTTTATCTAGGATCATCATTCGCCTTTATCACAGCTATGTCCCTAGCTATGAAGGAACTAGGAGGGGATGTATCAGCTGCACAAACAGGGGTTATCCTTACAGGTTTTATCTATGTCCTTGTAGCTGCAAGTGTTCGTTTTGCAGGTACAAAATGGATTGATAAACTCTTGCCACCAATCATCATCGGGCCTATGATCATCGTTATCGGTCTTGGACTTGCAGGTTCAGCTGTTACTAACGCTGGTCTTGTAGCGGATGGAAATTGGAAAAATGCTCTTGTAGCGGTTGTTACTTTCCTAATTGCTGCCTTTATCAATACAAAAGGAAAAGGATTCCTACGAATCATTCCATTCCTCTTTGCCATTATCGGTGGTTACCTCTTCGCACTAACTCTTGGCTTGGTTGACTTTACACCAGTTCTTAAAGCTAACTGGTTCGAGATTCCTGGTTTCTACTTGCCATTTAGCACAGGTGGTACCTTTAAAGAATACAATCTTTACTTTGGTCCTGAAACTATCGCTATCTTGCCAATCGCTATCGTAACAATTTCTGAACATATCGGAGACCATACTGTTTTGGGTCAAATCTGTGGCCGTCAATTCTTGAAAGAACCAGGTCTTCACCGTACTCTTCTTGGTGACGGTATCGCAACTTCTGTTTCTGCCTTCCTTGGTGGACCAGCCAATACAACTTACGGAGAAAATACAGGGGTTATCGGTATGACTCGTATCGCTTCTGTCTCAGTTATCCGTAACGCTGCCTTTATCGCAATTGCTCTTAGCTTCCTTGGTAAATTCACTGCCTTGATTTCAACTATTCCAAACGCTGTACTTGGTGGTATGTCAATCCTTCTCTATGGGGTTATCGCCAGCAACGGTTTGAAAGTCTTGATTAAAGAACGTGTTGACTTCAGTCAAATGCGTAACCTCATCATCGCAAGTGCTATGTTGGTACTTGGACTTGGAGGAGCTATCCTTAAACTTGGTCCAGTTACTCTTTCAGGTACTGCCCTATCAGCCATGACAGGAATCATCTTGAACTTGATCTTACCATACGAAAATAAAGACTAAACGTCTTGACACAAAAAGTCCGCTCAGACAACTGAGTGGACTTTTCTAATTCTTAAGTCCCCCAAGCAACCAATAGATAGAGCAGGCTAGAACCAAACATATCTGCTAAAGCATGCATGAGAAAGAATGGAAGGAGATTTTTAATTTTATATTTGTATAAGAAATAATAGAATAAGCCATAAACTACACCGATTACCAAAGCCCATACTAATCCTTGATAGGTGTGGAAGGAAATACGAATAATCGTAGAATAAAGCAAAACCAACCACTTGTGTTTTTCCTTCACTGAAGTTAGCAAACCTAGAAAGAAAAACTCTTCATAAAATCCATTAAGCAAGGCATAGGCAATCACTATCGGGCTGAGAGCTAAGAACTTCCCTATTATTTGCGTGAAATCTATATAGGCAAAAAGGTCTGGATTAAAGTAATTATATTTACCAGTGAGGGTTGTAACCAAGTCTCCAAACAGTCCCACTAAAGCAAATATAAATGGAACCCAAAAGATAATGGACCAATTCCAGCGAATAGGAAGCTGTTTAAAATCATAATTTCGAATCAAAAGATAGAGTAAGGTCACAGTCAGTAATATAGCTTGCAGGGTAAAATTACTAAAATAAGCCGCACCTTCGCTTGCAGCCTGTCTAACTGTCCCTACTGTACTTGATACACCCGTTGGAAACGTATTTGCTAAAAATAGCTCGGTTGAACGAATTATAAACTGACCAAACATTATGATCGTAATAATCACAATGTCAAACCATCTCAAGTATTTTAGAGGTTTAGATGGATGTATTTTTTTAAAAATATTCATATTTTCTCCAGGTATTCTATACTCATATAAATATTTTAAGAAAAAAGGCTTAAACTTTTATAAAATTTCATTAATTCATTTAGATTCAAAAGCTTTTATTAGTAAAAATAACCCCTCTTTAAGAGTTGCTATCATCTACTTTCATTTTTTGTTTATTTCTCTAACAATAAATCTTTCAACGAAATCAAAGTGACTGCAATTAAAATCATTGCCATGCCAAGAAAATCAATGGGATAAAATTGTTCATTCATAATTAGGAAGGCAAAGAAAACCGCCGAGATTGGCTCAATTGAAGCCAACAAGCTTGACTTAACTGGTCCAATCAAACTGGCTCCCTTTAAGAAGGCTGTATAGGCAAAAACAGTCCCGATAAGTATAATACCCGCAAATGCAAGGAGCAAATCAAGACTAGTTGGGATAGCAGCCTGTAGAACTCCTGTAAAAGGAAGAGCAACCAAACCTGCTATGACCATTCCCACACCAATAACCAAACTACTCCCCCACTTCTTAATCAAGGTTATGGGCAAAATGATATAAAGTGCGTAAGTCAGAGCAGAAAAGAGACCCCAGAACAGACCAGAAGGTGTAATGGATAACTGGTCCAACTGCCCATGAGTGGCGATCAGGAAGGTCCCTCCAATGGCTAATATGATTGAAATAATCTCTCCCAGTGTCGGTGCCACCTTATCTTTGATACAGCTATAAATTAAAATTCCGACAGGACAAATATACTGAAGCACGGTCGCGGTTCCTGCATTGGTTTCCTGAATAGCAGTTAGATAGGCAAATTGATTGATGAAGAGGCCAATTAGAGCAAAAATGAGAAGAGATAGCAAACTTTTTCTATCCTTTAAAAAGGCCAGCATTCTATCCTTTGCAGTAGCATAAGCCAAGACCATGAGAATCCCACCGGCGATTAAAAGTCGTAAGTTAGTTAAAACCAGAGCCGAAATTCCGTGTGCCATCAGATATTGGCCACTCGTTCCTGACAAGCCCCAAGCAATCCCAGCCACAACTGTTAATAGAGTCCCTTTTAAACTGTTTGACATGTCTCTCCTTACTCTTCTTTTCGAATCAAGTCCATCACTTGATTGCGGTCTAAAATCCATTGAGCCCTCTCATCCTTTTCATAGGTACGATTCGATAGAAAAATAGCCGCTTCTTGCTTCTGGCGATTCCACATGATAAAGGTACCTGTATAGCCCGTATGGTCTAGCCAATCTCCTTCCAAATTCCATGCTAAAGAACGTTCCTTGTCATCCAAAGGAGAAAAATTTTGACTCAAATCTCTTGCAAAATCATCTTCTAAATAGTGTTCTAAAAAGATTTGTAAATCCTTTACAGTCGAAAACAAACCAGCACTACCTGCATGTCTGCCCAGGAGGCGAGCCTTGGGATCATGTACCACGCCAGCCTCTACACCTCTGACTGTTGGAACAGCAAGCCCAACAGGTACAAATTGGGTTTCCGTCATTCCCCAAGGATTCCAAACTTGCTCCTGTAAAATCACATCCAAGTCTTGATTAAAGATTCTTTCCAAGATAAAACCTAATAGCAAAAAATGGACATCCGAATAAAGAAAGGCTGGCTGATTTCGTCTATTGAGATGAAACATCGCTTCCTTTAATTCTGAATCTATTAAAAGATCACGATTGGGAATAAACGGATCAAGGTCTGTTGCGTGAGTCAAGAGCTGGCGAATAGTGATGTCTGGATAATCACTTTCAGGTAAAAAATCGGTTACTGGTCTGTCAATATCTAATTGACCTCTTTCCCACAAGAAGGTAAAAACGGTACCTACCCCAACAACCTTGCTGACACTGGCTAGATCATAAACTAGTCCTGTCTCAGTCTGCAAGCCATGCTCTGGGTCACTCTGGCCTAAATAGAAATCCGTCCATTGATTGTCCTTAAAATACGCAAAAGAGGCTCCGGGATAAATCCCTGCCTCGATTTGTTCTTCTATTTTTTTAATAATCTTGGTCCACTTCATACTTCTTCAAACCACAATTCAACATTATTTCTATCTTTACCAAGGAAGAATTTTTCAGACTTAGGAATAAAATATTCGGTAGACTCAAACTTCTGGCGCAGACTTTCTATATCTAGTTCATTGACCAAGAACTTGAGCATAGATAAGTCCCAAGTAGCTGTATTGTCCACAGTCAAATCTTGACCCTGAGCTGGGATAAAATCAAGTGATGTCCCAATTTCAGATACTTCCAAGAAACTTTCGATATCAGTTGGAAGATGTAATTCCATAGAAATCTCAAATTTACTTAAAGAAATTGACTCCAAATCTGTTTGAAATTCAAGATTTTTTTCTACTTCTACTAGACTTTCTCTATCATCTTCCGCATGAATCAAAACCAAATCATCTTCTGGAGAGTAAATTTCAAAAGCGTAGCCATTCTGCCCCTTATATAATTTATGAATCGAATCTGTTTTAGATAAGAGTCCTTCAATTTCTAAGGGATTTTCCACCTTGACAATCAATCTAGCTAATTTTTTTCTTCCCTCTACCTTACGAGTACGCATACTTGGAGCTTCTTCTAAAACCAGCTTTTCTAGACCCGTTTGATCACCTAGTGACAGAAAGGCCGATTCTTCTAACAAGGCCTTCATACCAAGAGTTTCAATATAAAAGGTTTCATTTAATTTTCTATTATTAACTTTTAAAGTAGGAATAATCCGTACAATCTGATTTACATTCATAAATTCCTCCAACTCTTTTATTTTAAAGGATTTTAGAATTTTTTACAAGAAATTATGCTCAGATTTACCTTTTTTTCGTAAAATTTCATCTAAAAAACCGAGGATTTCCTCGGTTTCAATTTCTTATAGGTAAAGGAATTTGAAGATAGCTACTGCCGCAATTGCTGCTGCGATTGGTGCTACTACTGGTACCCAAGAATACCACCATTTTGAATCGCCTTTGTGCTCACCAAGAACTGATTTTGGAAGGAAAGCATGAAGGAGACGTGGCCCCAAGTCACGGGCTGGGTTTAAGGCAGGTCCTGTAGGTCCACCAAGTGATGTTACCAAGGCCATAACAAGGAATCCAAGTGCCAAGTGAGCAATTCCAAGACCAGAAGCTGTATGAGGTGCTGTTTGAGCTTTAATTGCTAAATCAGAGAAGTCAACTGTTTGGCCTGCTTGACTAGCCATTTGTTTCATGTATTGAAGAACCTCAGCACCAAAGAAGTTTTTAGTCAATCCAAGAGCTGCAAAGAAAAGAACAAATGAACCGATAAACTCGTTTACAAAACCGTTAACAGTTGCTGCAAAGCGTGATTCTTTTGTACCTTGATCCAAACTTGAGATTGTTGAGAAAGTACCCAAAATGTTGTTTGGATTTTCAGTTTTCAAGTAGTATGGGCGGTGTGTTGCCACAACCAAGGCTTGACCAAAGATAGCACCCAAAACTTGTGCAAGGATATAAGGCGCTACTTGTGCCCAAGGGAAGAGACCGCTGATTGCAAGTCCAAGAGTGAAGGCTGGGTTGATGTGGTTACCTGATACGTTACCAAACATCAAAGCTGGAATCATAACCCCCATACCGTAACCAACAGCGATAACGAGCCAGCCACTTTGGTGACCTTTCGTACCTTTAAGTTCAACGTTAGCAACTGCACCATTACCAAGAATGATCAAAATAGCAGTTCCCAAGAATTCAGTGGCATATTTAATAGCCCATGTAAAATCCATTTGACAGATTCTCCTTAATATTTTTTAGACAATCCCTATTCTATCAATTTTTATTTCTTTTATCAACAGGTTTTCTAAAAGAATATATGAGAAAGCGGTTTTATTATGTGACTATTAGCTTTTCTTCAACCTACTACAGTAGATAAACATACTGAATAGCTACTGTCTTGACTCATTTAATTATTAAAAATTGATAGAGTTAACAAATGGTAGAAAAAAGCCCTTTTTACTAAGTTAAGTATCAACTACAGTTACGATTAGCATTCGTTACTTAACCCACTCACCATTATAGTTTACGTAGTAACCATCTACTGTGGTATTAACAGCTAGAGCACCTGAGCTGTAAGCATAGTACCATTTGCCATTGAACTGGAACCAACCTGTCTTCATATCTCCATTACTTGCATTTAGGTAGTACCAAGTTGAACCATCTTGATACCAACCAGTTGCCATAGCTCCTGATGAACGGAGATAGTACCATTTGTTACCAAGATATTGCCAGCCTGTTTTCATATCGCCATTTTCAGCATCTAAATAGTACCAAGTTGAGCCTTCCTGATACCAGCCAGTTGTCATAGCTCCTGATGAACGGAGGTAGTACCACTTATTGCCAATTTGCTTCCAACCAGTTTGCATGATACCAGTTTCTGAATCTAGATAGTACCAAACTGAATCATCATTTATCCAACCTGCACGTCTTTCACCACCAAGATTCTTATTCCCAGAATTTCCTGTTTTTGCTAGGTAATACCAGTTAGATTGATCATAAAGCCAACCTGTCTTTAAAGAATGATCTTGATCAAAGTAGTAGTATGCTAATTTAAGAACTTCGGGACCTTCCCAGCCTTCACCATGTTTTTTCCCAACGGTTAAGGAATCTTTTAGCTCTAATTGTTGCCAACCAACAAACTCTTGTAGCACTCCATTTTTGTCAAAGTAATACCATTCTGGCATTGGGGAACCTTCTAATCTTATGCCATTAGGGTAAGGACCAATTGTATATCCTTTAACTGGCATTGGAATGTATTGCCAACCAACAACCATTTCACCATTATAATCAAAATAATAGGTCTTGCCATCAATCACTCGCCAGTCCGTTTCTTTGATGTCACCCTTCTTGTAATAGGTTCTACCATTTTCTTGGACAAATTTCCAACCTTCTGAATCAGCATCATCCGCCAATACTGCACTTGTCGCTAGCAAACCAAAGAAAAATACTGTCAGTCCAACTTGCATAGTTTTTTTAAAAAGTTTCATTTATATATACCTCCAATATTAAATTAACACACCAGATGAGGAGAAGTTATAAACCTTACCATTTGTCTATTCTTCTGAACAAACTGTTGATAGGAAATTGTATTACCAAATGCAAGAACACTTAGTAATACAAATATAACTATTTTTTAATTCCACGATTTCTCCTCATCTTATATTGTGAACCTCCTTTCTTTCTGCTTAATTCTAACACACATATGAAAATCAGTCAAGTTTTTATGTTAAATTTGACTTTTTTTTTATATTATTACAAATAAACATTTTTATTCCAGATTTGCTATTTTTAACTAAAAGAAATATAATTAAGTTAAGTAGAAAGGAATAATATTTTTTATGAATATACTCGCTGAGAAATTCAGAGTAAAGAGAAAAGAGTTAGGTCTCTCCCAACAAACTCTTGCAGAAGGAATTTGTGAACAAAGTCAGATTAGTAAAATTGAAAGAGGTCATTTTATTCCCTCCGCAGACTTGTTATTCAAACTCTCTCAACGACTTGAAGTCCCTTTGGATTACTTTTTCAATGAACAAATCGAAGTTAAGTCTAACCTCTCTAACTTCAAGCAATTATCTGCTCGCTTATTAGATGATAGGAATTATGACGATTTAGAATATCTTTATAAAATAGAGGCTGAACGAAGCACTTTTCTAACACTAGAAGACCGAACTTACCTTGAATGGATTAAAGCTATAATTGACTTCTATCAATATGACAGTAAGTGTGATGCAATTTCTTCATTGGAAAATATATTATTAAAAGTCTCCTCAAATACTCTGATTTATTTAAAGGCGTTGAATACTCTATCTAATTTCTATTCCTTAGTGGGTCGTGAACAAGAATATGAGGCAAACTACTCTCATTTGATGGAGTTATATAAAACAAAAAATTTTGAGTATCAAGAGTTTTTATTTGGCTACATCAGAGTTCGTTACAACTACGCTCACTACCTAGTATCAAAGGAAAAATATAATGAAGCCATCCAAGAAGCTCTTGAGACGATTGAACTCTGTAAACAAAGACAGACAAGCTACCAACTGGCTCCCCTACTTATTCTTGTAGGAAATGCTGGAGCCAAATTTCTAGACAAAGAACAAGTCAAAAATTATTATATAGAAGCAAGAGAGTTATGTAAGATTTATAACAATCCTTTAATGTTGATGAAGGTAGAAAACTATTTGAAGGAATTAGATACTGTTTAGTTAATCTTGACATTATAGTTTTTCTGAAACGTTAAATAACCTGTAAGGCTGATAGTGAAATTAATACTATCAGTCTTATAATTATGTGACTATTACTTCAGATTCAGTTCACTATAATTTCCAAACGAATCTTATGATAGCTACCTTATTAGGATGCTCTTATTTTTTATCAGACAAAACAAAAGGATTAAGGGAGTGAATTTCCTTAATCCGATAGTCTCTTAAACCTGACGTTGTCCGAAATCTGCAATCATCTGATCCATTTCTTGTCGACTCGGAGTTGTCAGCATATACAGGTAATCTCCTTGAAGTTCCGCGAAGGCCTCTGGCATAATTTTCTTAACCTTGAACTGCTGTCTATATTTGGCAAGCAAGTCCTCTTCTGAATAAACATAGTGAGCATTTGTACGACGGGATGTAGCTAAACAATACTGAGCTTCAAATTCTGACGCTGGGAACTCTTCTCCTGCGACTATAGCCGCATAGCCACGATAGAGGTCCAAGGAATGGGCAAAATTATAAACATCAATGGTAAAACCACCTGCAGGGCGGTTATTGTACTCAATGGCGATGTAATCATCCCCTTCACGGAAGAACTCGATATGGAAGAAACGTTCTTTCATATCAAATTCCTTGACAATCGCTTCCCCATACTTGCGCAGTTTAGAATCCATATCCTTGAGCACATAGTAGGAATTGTCCATCTTGTAAATCATGAGATCAAGTGGTGTATAGGCGTAGTCAAAGGTCGTTGAAAAGACGATTTTACCATCCTTGTCCACAAGACCATCAAAGGTACAGATTTCGCTGGAAGTGACAAATTTCTCAAAGAAATAAACGGTCGAATGGTCCCATTCTTGCTTGAAGTGATTGATATCGTCTTCTGTTTCAAGCTTAAAGGTGGCGGCTGCTCCCACTCCATTGTCAGGTTTGGCAATCATTGGCAGGCCGATTTCATTCACAGCTTGATCAACATCTGCTTCCGTCTTGATAACAGCTCCAGGTACCACGGGGACCCCTGCTTTTTTGAAAAGTTTCTTCATTTCAGACTTAAATTTCGTCTTTTTGAGATCCTCTGGTTTGGCACCAAAAACATTGAATTGCTCTCTGAGTGTTGCGTCCAGTTCTAGCCAGTATTCATTATGGGACTCGATACGGTCAATTGGGCCATGTTTATAAAAGAGAAAAGCAACAGCGCGCTTGACTTCGTCTACATTTTCAAGATTGTCTACACGGAAATACTCGGTCAGGCTATTGCGTAAGGGCTCATCCAATTGCTCGTAAGGTTCTTGCCCAATTCCCAAGACTGTGATGCCTTTATTGGCTAGTTCAATGGTAAACTGTTGAAAATTTTGCGGATAGTAGGGAGAAATAACAAGGTAATTCATAGGTAACTCCTTTTATAAATAGAGATTTCCAAGGAAATAAGGCATTTGTTTGCGCCACCATTCCCAGTCGTGGGCGACATCGTGTCCCCATTCAGCAAACCAGGCTGGAATTTGTTTCTGGTCAAAGGCTTCTTTAAGCTTGTAGAAAGACGGTAGACCGTCTTGTTCCCAGGCACCAAGACCCGTACACAGCACAATCTCTGCCTGACGGTAACGATCAATAAACCAGCCGTCGTTCTGATTCCAGATATAATCTACTGGCGAGTTTTGGTAAATAGCATCGTCATTGTAGTAATCGCCGACAAAGAAACGTGCGTCGTAAACACCACTAAGAGCAATCACCTTTGTAAAAACATCTGGATGCTGGAGAAAAAAGTTGACTGCATGGTAGGCGCCCATCGAGCAACCTGTCGTCATCATGCCATCAAACCAACCTGTCTTATGCTTGATAAAAGGAATAGCCTCTTCAATCACATAGCGTTCATAGGCACGATGCATTTCCGCTTGGTCGTGCCCATTTTTCCAAGTGGCCAACCAGCTCTCACTGTCTACACTGGATAGGGTAAAGAACTGAACACGGCCTTCCTCGATAAAAGAAGCACAGGCATCAATCATGCCAAAATCATAGTATTCATTGTGACTACCACCTGATGAAGCAAAGACCACAACTGGAATCCCAGCATGCCCATAACGGTTGAGGTACATTTCACGGTTGAGATGGCCACTCCAGTGGCTAAGATGTTCAATATGCATTATCTTTCTCCTTTCTTACTTTACCAGTTTTCTGCAAAAAATCTCAGACAATCTGGTAAATTTTCCGACCATGGAATCTCACTATGAATGGCACCAGACTGAACTTTCAAGACGAGATTATCCAAATGAACTCCCCCTGCTATCAAATCATGGTAATAGCGTAGCGAAGAGTCGATATAGGCCTGTTTAATATTGCCAGCCATCAAGGTCTTGTCTGTATCATCCGCTTCTTCTGTTCCTACATAGATGAAGATTCGCTGGTCAGGCGATAGTTTCTTGCGCTCAATATAGCGGTTAAAAGCTTCTTGATGAAGCCAGTTAGCAGATGAAAAAACCCCTAGACAGCCAATTTGGTCTTGGTATTCCAAACCGATAAACTGGGTAATATTACCGCCTAGTGAGGAACCAATCATAGCCGTATGCTGGCGGTCAGCTTTGGTACGGTAGGTCTCATCGATAAAAGGTTTGATCACCTCCATGACAAACTCAGAATATTCCACACCCTTACCGCCAAACTGCTGCCCCGGAATAGGAGATTCTTGGAACTTCCAAGCCGCATACTCATTCATCCGCCCCATACCATCATTGTCAATGGCAACGACAATCATGCGACTGATATCAGGATTACGCTTAATAGCTGGGATAATCTTCCATGAATGGCCAATGAAAGACTCCTTGCTATAAAAGACATTTTGCCCGTCATGAAAGTAAACCACAGGATAGGAACGTTCCGTGTCTTTCTCATAATCTTTAGGAAGAAGAACACGTACACGGCGTTCCTTACCTGTATAAGGAACCTTGAGTTTGTGTTCTTTCATTTTTAAATAAAAGTAGGATTGATTCATTGTCAGAAAACTCTCTATATTCAAAATTTTATTTTATTATATCACAAAAAGATTGGTTGTGGATGGATAATTGTTTAAAAGAATAGGGTTTTCTAAACTCAGCAAGCATTTCTTCTTTTGTAATTTCATTCTGACGAAAACGAGCTAAAGCTTGGGTTGGATTATCATCAGTCTGAACACCATAGATAAAAGAAAAACCCTGCCAAATTAATTTTTGGTAGGGTTTTTGGTAGGAAACTAAATTAATTTATCAGTTTCTAAAATGTGTTCACGATTCTAAAATGTGTTCACGATTCTAAAAGGCTGATACTATAGTATTCCGAATTCTAATTGGTATATGCCTCTTATTTAAGAGTAACTGAAGCTCCAGCTTCTTCCAATTTAGCTTTGATTTCTTCAGCTTCTGCTGCTGCAACACCTTCTTTAACAAGAGCTGGTGCACCATCAACAAGTTCTTTAGCTTCTTTAAGTCCAAGACCAGTGATTTCACGTACAACTTTGATAACGCCGACTTTCTTGTCGCCTGCAGCTGTCAATTCAACGTCAAATGAATCTTTAGCAGCTTCTTCAGCACCACCAGCAGCAGCTACAGCTACAGGAGCAGCTGCAGTTACACCAAATTCTTCTTCGATAGCTTTTACAAGGTCGTTCAATTCAAGGATTGAAGCTTCTTTAATTTCAGCAATAATGTTTTCAATGTTCAATGCCATTGTTATTTCCTCCAAATAAGTTTTAAAATTTTATAATAGTTTTTTTCGTAGCTAGGCTACGCTGCGTAGCTTAAGATTAAGCTGCGTCTTCTTTGTTGTCTGCAACCGCTTTGACTGCAAGAGCAACGTTGCGCACTGGCGCTTGAAGTACAGAAAGGAGCATAGAAAGAAGTCCTTCGCGGTTTGGAAGAGTTGCAAGAGCAACGATTTCTTCTTTAGATGCGACAGCGCCTTCGATTGCACCACCTTTGATTTCAAGTGCTTCAGCGTTTTTAGCAAAATCGTTCAAGATTTTCGCTGGTGCGATAACATCTTCGTTAGAAAATGCTACTGCAGATGGTCCAACAAATACAGATGTAAGGTCTTCAAGACCAGCTTTTTCAGCTGCACGACGCAAGATTGAGTTTTTAATCACTTTATACTCAACTTCGCTTCCACGAAGCTCTCGACGAAGAACTGTATCTTGCTCAACTGTCAAACCACGAGCGTCTACAACGACGATAGATGCAGCAGCTTTCATTTTTTCAGCTACTACGTCAACTAGTTCCGCTTTTTTAGCAATAATTGCTTCACTCATTAGTGTGTTCACCTCCGTAATTATTTTGCTTGGGGAATTTTTCCAAAAGAAAAACGCGCCCAAACCTAGACACGAAAGTACAATACGCTTCTTTTTACATGATACGTTTTGTCCTCGGTAGGATACTTATGAGTCGGGCTCCCCTACTGTCTTAGGCAGTTTTTTCAAACCGTATATAAGTATAGCATAGTCAAAAAAAGAATGCAAGATTTTTGCAAACTTTTTTTAAAATTTTTTCGTGATTTTTCTTTTAAAGTTCTACTGTTAGGACTTGACCTTGCTTAACAACCTGTTCTCCGCCGATATAGACATCATCTACATCACTGGACTTGACAGCATAGACTAGGTGAGAGAGCATATTTTCTTGGGGTTGAAGATGAATTTTCCCTTGTGGTTGAATAACGAGAAAATCTGCCTCTTTACCTACTTCCAGACTTCCTATCTGTTCTTCCATTCCTAGGACCCTAGCTCCTTCGATTGTCAGTGCCTTAAGAGCTGTTTCGATTGGAAACTGGCTGGCATCTCCACTCTTCATTTTCTGTAAGAGAGCTGCTGTTCGTCCTTCCTCAAACATATCAAGGTTGTTGTTGGAAGCAACTGAATCTGTCGCAATTCCCACAGCCACTCCTGCTTTTTGCAGTTGAATGATAGGAGCAATCCCTGAGGCCAGTTTGAGATTGCTGATAGGGTTGTGGGCAATAGCCACTTGAGAGGATGCCAAGCGCTCAATTTCTCGCTCGTTTAATTCTACCCCATGAGCAAAGACGGACGGATGATCTAAGTAACCCAGTTCTTCTAGAAAAGCAAGGGGGCGTTTGCCGTAGCGTTTCAGGATAATTCCTGATTCCTCCTTGGTCTCCGCCACATGGATATGGAGAGGAATATTTAGCTCTTTTGCCATGTCTAAACTCGCTTGTAGCAAGTCTTGATTACAGCTGTAAGGAGAATGAGGGGCTACCATCACCTTGAAATTTGGATTTTCATATCCTAAAATTTCCTCAATAATTGCTCGAGTTCTTGCAATGGTCTCAGCAGTTGTTTCTGCCCCTGAAGAAAAGAGGGTCGGCGAGAAATAACAACGCATCTTGGAATCTTTCACTGCCTGATAAATCCGTTCAATATCCACACCATTGGGATTATACATATCATTAAAGGTTGTTGTTCCTGACTGGAGCATCTCTGTCAGAGCTTCTTTGACCGCCTTGGTAGTCATGTCAGGAGTAAATCCTGCTTCTGCAGGCCAGATATAGTCATTGAGCCATTCATGGAGATTACTATCATCTCGAATCCCTCTCAAACCTGTCATAGCAGAATGGGTGTGGCAATTGACCAAACCAGGCATAATCCAGGCTCCCTGATAGTCTATAATCTGCTCAGCTTGCTCTAAAATCTCTGACTTATCTTGACCGACATAGACCATTTGAGAATCCTTAACAGCTAAGATTCCATCCAGATAGACATGAAAATCTTGGTCACAAGTCACGATATTTACATGCTGATAGACTTTCATTATAGGTTCCTTTTCTAAAAAATAATTTATACTCTCTTCAAACCACGTCAGCTTCACCTTCACGTAGATATATGGTTAATGACTTCGTCAGTCTTATCTACAACCTCAAAGCAGTGCTTTGAGCAAGCTACGGCTAGCTTCCTAGTTTGCTCTTTGATTTTCATTGAATATTACAGTGGATAATTTTCTAGCTATTGTAACAAAAAAGTCACCCGAAGGCAACTTTTTTTGTCTATAAGATTTTGAAATTAGAAAGGATCATTCAGAGCTAAAAGTTGAAGCTTGCTGCATTTGGTAATACTTGCCCTTCCTAGCCATAAGGTCCTGATGGCTCCCATACTCAACAATATCACCATCCACTAAGACTAGAATCATATCCGCATCCTGAATGGTAGACAAGCGGTGAGCAATGATAAAGCTTGTGCGCCCCTTCATGAGTTTAGCAAAGGCATCCTGAACTAGCACTTCTGTCCGTGTATCGATGGAAGAAGTCGCCTCGTCTAAGATGAGAATCTTTGGGATAGCTAGAAAGACTCGGGTGATGGTCAAGAGCTGAGCTTGGCCGACAGAGAGAGATTCTCCTGCATTTTCCAACTTAGTATCGTATCCCTGCGGCAACTGTTGGATGAAAAAATCTGCATTGGCTGCTTTGGCAGCAGCAATCACCTGCTCCCGACTGGCTTCAGGACTTCCAAAGGCAATATTGTCATGAATAGTTCCTTGCTTGAGCCAGGTTTCTTGGAGCACCATCCCAAACTGCTGTCTCAATGATGCTCGGGTATAATCGTAAATGGAACGACCATCCAGCAAGATATCTCCTGAGTTAATAGGGTAAAAACGCATGAGGAGATTGATAAGAGTTGATTTTCCAGCACCTGTCGGACCAACGATGGCTACCTTGCTACCAGCTGGAATATCGATGAATAAGTCCTTAATCAAAGTCCTTTCAGGATTGTATCCAAAAGAAACATGTTTAAAGGAAATAGCTCCCTTGACTTGGTCACTTGTCAAGATTTCCTTACCTGTTTCAGCAACCTCAGAACTTTCTAAGACAGCATAGACGCGCTCTGCACAAGCGAGAGCACTTTGCAACTCAGCTAGAACTGAAGAAATATCGTTAAAGGGCTTGGTGTACTGTTGGACGTAATTCAAAAAAGTCACTAAACGTCCGATAGTCAAGGTGGACCCCATCATGATACGATAAGCTCCTACTCCAGCAAGAAGAGCGTAAATGAGCGCGTTGACAAAGCGAGTCGAAGGATTGACCGTTGAAGAATAAAAGATGGCCGACTGCGAATAGCCTGCGTAGTTGTCATTAGCCTCACGCAGCCTTTGGATAAACTCTTCTTGAGCATTAAAGGACTGGATAATGTTCTGCTGACTAAGAGATTCTTCAATCAACTGAGTCTGAATCCCTCTTGTCTCTGTTTGCTTTTGGAAGAGATGATAAGATTCCTTGGCAATAAAGCGTGAAATCACCATGGATAGGGGCGTCAACAGCAAGACCAAGAGGGTCATGAGGAGATGAATTTGGAGCATGGCTAGAATACTAACCAAAATCATCAAGACACCAATGAAAAATTGGTTAAAAATCATGGTCAAGCCAGCTGCCAACTGTTCTATGTCTGTTGTCACCCGACTGACCATTTCTCCACTGCCTTGCCGATCCACAAAGGCAATCGGTAAACGATGGAGTTTATGGATGATTCTCTCTCGCAAGTCTTTGGTATAAGAGAAAATTAGGCGATTATAGAGGAGAGGATTGATCCATTGCACAAGAGTATTCCCTATGACCACCAAGATCATTTGAATAAAGATCTGCCAAAAAACTTGTGAAGAGCCAGTCACTAGGATTTGGTCGATGACCTGCCCAATCAAAATAGGTAGGTAGATTGATAAGCCAACTTGGGCAATAGTTCCTAGAAAGGCTAGGAAAAGGAGGAAGGGATGGCTTGCTAAATCCTTAGCCAAACGTGAGAGTGTTTGACTTGCAGTTTGTCGTCTCATACTAGCCCTCCTTTCCATGTTGGGATGCATTGATTTCACGATAGACTTGACTTGATTTCATCAAGTCCTCGTGCTTGCCGATAGCTAGGAGCTCTCCTTTTTCTAAGAGGAGAATCTGGTCAGCCATCTGAAGCGTCGAAGTTCGTTGAGAAATCAAGATTAAACTTGTATTTGGCAAATTTTCTCGGATAGCTTTCAAGAGCTTAGACTCGGTAATGGTATCGAGGGCCGAGGTCGCATCATCTAGGATGAGAAATGGAGCTTGGCGCAAGACTGCTCGTGCAATAGACAGCCTTTGTTTTTGACCGCCCGAGAAATTTCGCCCTCCTGCCTCAACTAGAGCATCCAAGAGTCCTTCCTTATCACTGACAAAATCCTTGGCTTGCGCGATTTCCAAGGCCTGCCATAGTTCTTGATCAATCACTTCTTGATTTAAACCTAGAGTCAAGTTAGAACGAATAGTTCCCTTAAAGAGCTCGACTTTTTGAGGCACATAGGCAATCCATGACCGCCACTGCTCCAAATTAAGAGGACTAGATACATCTCGATAAAGGTAAATGCTCCCCTTGTCTGCTGGATAAAGTCCAAGGATGAGTTGCACCAAACTTGATTTACCAGAACCCGTTCCCCCAATGATACCAAGGATCTGCCCTTGAGTCATATCAAAGGAAATATCTCTCAGAGAAGGCTGGGCCGCATCAGGATAGGTAAAGGTCAGTTCTTGAACTTGTAAAACCTGATCACTGATAGCTTGCTTTTGCCCTAATTCTGAATGAATATCTTCCGGAGACTCAGCAAAGACTTCCTCGATTCGCTTGGCAGAGATATAGGACTGGTTGAGAGAATTTATCAGCATGGCTAGCTTGACCAATTCCACCAAAATCTGTAAGAGATAGTTGATAAGGGCAATGAGGGCACCTTGACTGAGTAAACCTCCTTGAATTGAAATATAGCCCTGCCAGATGATGACGAGAAGAGTTCCATTGACAATCAGATAGGTCAGAGGTGTTAACAAACTAGACCAGAAGCCTGTCTTTTCTTGCAATCTGGCATAAACTTGGTTAAGAGTTTGAAAAATCTGTAACTCTCGTTTTTCTTGCCCAAAGGCACGAATGACTCGCATTCCTTGTAATTGCTGGCGCGTTTCCTGAACTAGTTGGTCCGTTTTCTTTCTCAGACTACTGTAGAGAGGATTGACCAGTCGAGAGAGCCCTACAATGACGATTGTCAAAATGACAACCATGACTAAGAACCAGAAAGTCAGCTCAGCTGAGATTCGATAGGCCATAAAAATGGCTCCAAAAACGATAATAGGCGCTCGTAAAAAGAGACGCAGGAATTGATTGATACCAGTCTGAATCTGGTAAGTGTCCGAAGTCAAGCGAGTTACCAAGCTAGAAGTGGTCAAACGATCCCTGCTGTCCTTGGGTAAAGATAGAATATGACGATAAAGATCGTCTGTCAATTCTTTGGCAAATCCTACCGCAGCCTTAGCTGAGTAGAACTGGGCTATTATGGCCACTACAACACCAATTACTGCAAAGATAAGGAGCAGGCCAATCTGCATCCAGAGATGACCTTGATCTTTCTGAGGCAAGGATTGATCAACAATCCCAGCAATCACCATGGGAACCAAGAGCTCAAAAACAGCTTCTAACAGCTTGAATAAGGGGGCCAAAATGGATTCTTTGATGTAGGGTTTAAAGTAAGATAATAGGTGTTTCATAAATCCCTTCTATTCGTATTCTGGAAATAAAGAAAGTGGGAAGTGCCCACCCTCTCTGTTTTATTTGTTTAAGTAAGGTAGTAGATAGCCATACCCTACTTCTTCCATCTCATCCTTGGCCACAAAGCGCAAGGAAGCAGAATTGATACAGTAACGGAGGCCACCAAACTCACGCGGTCCATCTGTGAAAACATGACCCAAGTGAGCATTTCCTGACCGAGAACGAACCTCGATTCGCTCCATTCCATGACTCAGGTCCTTGTAATAGTGAATCAACTCCTTGGAAATCGGACGGCTAAAACTTGGCCATCCACAACCTGAGGCAAACTTATCCTTGGCAAAAAAGAGTGGCTCACCTGTCGTAATATCTACATAAATCCCTTCTTCAAAGGTTTGGTCATAGGCATTGGTAAATGGAGCCTCTGTAGCAGCTTCTTGGGTGACACGATAGGACTCTTCAGTTAAGCTTTCCTTTAACACCTCTTGGCTAGGCTTTTCATAGTTAGAGGCATCAATCAATGGCTTCTCAGCATCGGTCACATCGATATGACAGTAACCTGAAGGATTTTTCTTAAGATAGTTTTGATGGTAGTCTTCAGCCAGAGTGTAATGACGTAGTTTCTCCACCTCTACTGCAATCTTTCGACCCAGCATGCGCTCCTGCTCCTGCACCACTGTGTAGATAGCAGGTAGGTCTGATTCATCCTGATAATAGATCCCAGTTCGATATTGACGTCCACGGTCATTCCCTTGTTGATTAATTGACAAGGGGTCGATGACACGGAAATAATAAAGCAAAATTTCTCTGAGTGACACTGCTTTCTCATCGTAAATCACTTGAACTGTTTCTGCATGGTCTGTTTCCTTGAGCAGCTGATAATTGGTCGTTTCGACTTTTCCATTAGCGTAGCCAACACTGGTTGCTAGCACTCCAGAAATGCGTGAAAAATATTCCTCTAGACCCCAAAAACAACCACCTGCTAGATAAATTTCTGCCATCTTTATTTCTCCTTTATCAAGTTTTTAACTCGAATTCTTTTCAAAAAAAGGATAGGAAGCCCTCTGGTCGAGAGTTTCCCCATCCTATCTTCTATTCTTTATTTTGCTTCGACACGGACACCTTGGGTATCAACCTTCAAGTCATGAAGCTTTCCTTTGAAGGGTTGCTTTTCCAATTCTGCCTTAATCGTTGGCATCTTGTCATGAGAAGCCAAGACCATAACTGTCGGCCCAGCACCAGAGAGGTAGGTTGCATAGGCACCATTTTCTTTGGCCACTTGCTTAATCGTCGCAAATTCTCTCACCAAGTCCTGACGGTAGCGCTCGTGGAAGAGGTCTCCCTCGATTGCTTGACCAGCTGTCACCATATCTCCTGCCAACAAGGCAGCAACCGCCACATTGGCAATAGAACTAGCCGAAACAGCTTCCTTGTAAGACAATTTCTTAGGCAAGACACCACGGCTGTCTCTAGTACGCAATTCATAGTTTGGAATGTAGGCTAGGAAATCACACTCTGGGAAGTCTGCTACGATAGCTGAAACTTGCCCATCAACAGAGCTCGCAACAACAAGATTACCATAAATGGCTGGAGCCACATTGTCAGGATGTCCTTCAATCTTAGTTGCCAACTGCAATTTTTCATGATCAGACAAGTTGAGCTGACCCAGTTGGTTGGCTAGTTCAATCCCAGCAACAATAACCGAGCTGGAAGAACCCAAACCACGCGCCAAGGGAACATCACTGGTCATTTTCAAGCGTCTTGGTTGCAAGTCTGGTACAATTTGCAAAGCAATTTTGAGCAAGAGATTACGCTCGTCATGAGGAATCCATTTGCCAATCTGGTGTTCAATCAACCACTCATCTCGTTCTTCACAGACCTCAATTTGAAGATACTTGGTTACAGCTACACCGACCGAGTCAAATCCTGGCCCGATATTGGCACTGGTTGCAGGTACAATAATCTTCATTTTATTCTCCTAGCACCTTGAAGGTATTCAAGAGGTCGAATTCTGAAACCTTCTTCAATTCAGCTGAAACATTTTCAAGCTGGGCTTTATTAATCTTGTGTGTGATGATAACGACACGCGCCTTGTCACCATCTTTTCCATCTTGGAGAATTTGCTTGAAGGAAATATCTTGGGCATTAAAGATTTCAGCCAATTTCAAGACCTGACCTTTTGAGTCTGGAGCCAAGATTGAGAAGTAGTAGTTTGCTTTAACATCCTCAGGATTTGCCAAGACCAAGTCACGGCTGTATTCGTTGAAGTCTTTACCAATGGTACCATCATTCAAACGACGAACGATACGAACAATATCTGCTACAACACTTGTTGCAGTTGGTTTTTGACCCGCACCTGGTCCGTAGTACATAGACTCACCAATACCGATAGATTCTACAAAGACAGCGTTCATTACGCCATTCACACTGGCAAGTGGATGCGCTTTAGGAAGGAAGGTTGGAGTTACTTCTGCAGCAATACCTGAAGGAGTTTCCTCGATAGAACCAACCAATTTCACTACATAGCCAAGTTCTTGGGCTACAGCTACGTCTTCTGGTGTGATGTTGCGGATTCCCTTGTGGGCTACATCGTCAAAGGCAACCTTCATGCCAAAGGCAAATTGGCTCAAAATAACCATCTTGTAGGCTGCATCAATCCCATCTACGTCATTCGTCGGATCGCTTTCTGCAAATCCTAGACGTTGCGCTTCCGCAAGAGCATCATCATAAGACCAGCCTTCTTCCACCATCTTGGTCATCATGAAGTTGGAAGTTCCGTTGACTACTCCAAGCACGCGCGTGATTTTGTCAGAAGCCAAGGAATTTGCCAAAGTACGAAGAATTGGAATCCCACCAGCTACTGCTGCTTCATAGTAAAGTGCTACCTTGTTAGCTTTAGCGATTTCTAACAATTCTGCACCATGGACAGCCAAAAGGTCCTTGTTAGCAGTAACAACGTGTTTCCCAGCTTCCAAGGCACGAGTGATAAAGGTTTTAGCAGGTTCGATACGTCCCATCAATTCCACCACGATCGTAATGTCTTGATCTGACAAAATGTCATCCACATTGGTTACAAAGTTAAAGTCATTCCCTGCTGCAAGCAAACGATTCTTTTCATCTTCATCCTTGACCAACACCTTAGCGACTTCAATCTCTGAATGTGCTGATTGATTGATTTTTTCTCCATTTTCCTTTAGGAGGAAAGGCACACCACTTGCAACGGTACCAAATCCTAGTAAAGCAATTTTAACTGTCATGTTTGTCTCCTCGAAATTTTCTAATATAGCCATTATAACAGAATTTTGTGAAAATTCCTATTATAGTAAATCACTATTTCAGTCTAGAAAAGAAAAAACGAATCTGATGATTCGCTCTTCTTAAAATCTAGAAATAGCTTTCCAGAAAGGATTATCCAATCTTTTGTAGATTGAGCACTGCATCGTGATTGATCAAGACTTGACCATACTCTTGCAAGACTGAACGACTGATATCACTATCGTCCGCAAACTCGCGCATACGAGCCAAAAGCCAAGCTGGATATGGACTTGGATGATTTTCAATATCCACTAAAATGGTCAAATAATAGCGCTCATTCATCTTGTAGAGTTCAGAAGTTTCCATCTCAAAAGTCACTGTCTTAGCAAAAGACACCAAGTCAGCCAACTTAGCAAAAGAAAGGATGTAGTAGATGTAAGGTTCTTTCTTGCTTTCAACTTCTTGTTCAGCCTGCTCTTGCTCTTCTTCCTTAGCTTCGACTTGTTCTAGAGATTGAATCGCTTCGATATCATCCTTAGTTTTGTCTGCGATGCTTTTTTCCAAGGTTTTGATAAATTCATCTGGCGACATTTGAGCCAATTCTTCCATGTCTGGCAAATCCGATAAATCTTCAAAATCTAGATTTTGGTCAATCTTTGATTTAGTTACAAAGACATCTACCTTATCAGGCTTTGGAGTCACACGGAAGCTCAACATACCTGTATCCAAAAAACTCTCAGGCATCTCTAACTCATCTAAGATAGCATAAAAAAACTCTTCTGTTTTTTCTTGAGGAACGAGAAAGTCAGCAATCTCCATCCCTCGATCCATCAAATCCTCTAAAGACATCGTGATTTTTAAAGTTGTATCACTGATTTGTTTCATTTTCATTGCTAGTAACCTCATACTTTCAGTTCTATCTATTATACTAGATTTTTACGATTTTATCAAAAGAATGAAGCGAGAATGTGATATAATACTAGAGACCACTTTACAATACAAGAAAGAAAGTACAATGAAAAATATAAAAGTTAATGCACTGGCTAGCTTACTAGTCAATGTTCTCAATATCGTTTTTCCGCTGATAACCAATCCTTATCTGACGCGGATTCTCAGCAAATCCAACTACGGTTATTTCAATACCGCCAATACCTGGGCTAGCTTTGTCATTCCTTTAGCCGCCTTTGGAATATATAACTACGGGATTCGAGCTATCAGTAAGGTTAAGGACGATAAAGATAAGATTAATTATGTCTTCTCCAAGTTATTCTATATATCTGTAATTACTTCTGTCCTTACAACAAGTATCTACTTTTTGTTTATTTACCTAGATAATAGTATTGAAAATTTGAAAGAACTCTACTATATACTTGGTGTCCAGGCTCTCTTCCAATTCCTTTATATCGAGTGGATGAACGAGGCTTATGAAAACTATGCCTTCATCCTTTACAAGACCTTGGTTATTCGTATTGCCATGTTGGTCGCTATCTTCACCTTTGTTAAAACTCCAAATGATATCGTACCTTATGCAATCATCATGAGTGCAACCACTATCCTTAACTACCTGCTCAGTTTTCTTTGGATCAAGAGAGAAGTTTCCTTTGTCAAAATTGGTCTCATGGAATTAATCAAAGCATCTAAGCCACTCTTGACCATGTTGCTTCTAGCTAATGCCAATATGCTATACACCTTACTTGATAGAATGTTTATCACCAAAGGGCCTGATGAAAACTACATTTCTTACTATACCATTGCTTCTAGCATCGTTATGTTGATTGCCAGTGTCCTGAGTGGAGCTATCAACGTCAGTATTCCACGTCTCGGCTACTATCTCGGTAAGAAAGACTACGAATCTTATAAAAATCTTCTGAACCAAGGAGCTGCCCTCTTTTACTTCCTTATCATTCCAACCAGTATTGGGATGATGGTATTAGGAAACTACGCTGCAGTCATCTACTCTTCTGAAAAATACCTTGAAGCTGGTATTGTGACTAGTGTCTTCGCCTTTCGAACTATCATTTGGGCTATTGAGTTGATTCTCGGTAAACAAATTATCTTCATCAACGACCACGAAAATCGTTTAACAGCCTTTTACTTTATTGGTGGCGGAGCTAATATCCTACTCAACAGTCTCTTGTATTTCAATAATATTTTTGCACCAGAGTACTACATTGCTACTACTATTATTGCAGAAACTGTAGTTGTTCTACTGGAAATTTACTTTATCAAGAAACATCAGCTACTTGATTTAAAAGAGATCTTTACTACTTTAACACGCTATACTATTGTATCGCTCGGATTCATTCCAATTTATTTCACTTTTAAATTTCTTTTCCAAATCAACTCTTATACAGTCAACCTCAATATGATACTCATGGTACTCTCGACTGTTGTAACCTGTGGAATCTACTATCTCTTGATACTTTTTATCACAAAAGATAAAACATTCCATTATGCACTCAATCTTGCTCTTGCTAGGATTAAAAGAAATTAAAAGAATCCCCTGCTAATAGACTATTCTACTAGCAGGGGATTTTCTCATTATTCCTTTTCTTTCTTGTCGGAACTACTTGACTCTATAATTGAGTCCTCTTTTTGTTTTTCTGAATTAGAAGAGTTCATTTCTTTTTGTTTTTCTTGCTTTTCTGCCTTATTAATCTTGTCTGATTTATCAGTTAGAGTAGATGTTTCCTGTTTGTTTGTAGAATGATTTTGCTGCTTATCAACAGTAACTACTTGTCTCCATACACCTTCTTCATTAACTTTATAACCATCAGGTGTGGTAGAATTTTTCAATAAGGAACCATCTGCTTGGAAATAGTACCAATGACCATCAACCTGTTTCCAGCCAGTTTGCATCGCTCCTGTTGAATCAAAGTAATATTGATCACCATTGACTTTTTGAAGGCCAACCAACATAATACCATCTTCAGGATTTAGATAATACCAGACGCCTTTGTCTTTTATCCAACCAGTTTTCATGGCTCCATTTGATTCAAAGTAACGGTAATGATTATCAAACCATTTCCAGCCAGTCTGCATGGCACCAGATGCACTAAAGTAATATTGCTTGCCATCTACTTGATTGAGGCCAACCAACATAGCGCCTTCCTTAGATTCAAGATAATACCACATATCATGATCTTTTAGCCAACCAGTTTGGAGTGCACCAGATGAGGCGTAATAATGCCAGACATCATTTGACCACTGCCAGCCAACTTGCATGTTACCTGAGGATTTAAAGAAATAGGTTTTTCCATCAATCGCTTTAGATCCTACGGCCATGATACCTGTTTCTGGATCCAAATAATACCATGATTCTTTATCTTTCAACCAACCAGTTTTCATAGCACCTGAGTTCGTATAGAAGTACCAGCTATTGTCTTGCCACTTCCAGCCAGTCTGCATGGCACCACTAGCATTCAAATAGTAACGAATACCCTTTATATCTTGTCTGCCAGTTAACATGATGCCATCTTTATCCAGATAATACCATGTTTCCTGATCCTTGACCCAGCCAGTTTTCATAGCTCCAGAACTTGCAAAATAGTTCCAGTGACCATCAACAAAGGCCCAGCCAGTTTGCATGACACCTTCTTGATTAAAGTAGTATGTGCTTCCATTGATATTCTTTTTACCGACAGTCTTTAGACCATCCTCATCATAGAAATACCAAGCTGAATCAATCTTTTGCCAAGTTGAAGGCTTACCTGAAATTTGTAGTACGCCACTTTCGCTAAAGAACATCTTCTTACCATTAAAAACTTGGTGTCCTGTCAGCATCTTACCATCTGCCGCAAAAAGGTATTTTTTCCCTCCAATTTCAGAGAGCTCGCTAAATCGTCTAGCACCATTCGACTGGATATAATACCAAGAGTTATCTAGCTTGAACCATCCACCAGTTTGCATTTTACCATTTTTGTTCAGATAGTAATCATTCCCCTTGGCATTTTCTCCCCAGTCGTCATTAAGGTGAAGCCAGCGGCCTGCTTGCATTTGTCCTTTTCCATTAAAGAAGTAAGTGGCTCCGCCAATCTCTTTCCAGCCGATAGCCATTTCCCCGTCAGACAAACGATATTTCCAATAGCCATCTTCTTGATACCATTTTTCGTCAACTACTGGGATATCAGGGAAGGTATTTGAAACATTAGCAAATCCTTTATCGCTAATATCAAAAACAGTAGCGTCTTGAGTTTGGCTAGCAGCACGAAGAACCTGAATATTTTTCTTCTGAAGGTATTCTCTAGTTGAAGCAACATTAATATCTCCACCAGTTGTCTGAATAATCATTTTTGGTGATAAGTTTTCAAGGAAATTAATCGTATTTGAAATTGTCGCATCATAATGGTGGTTCCATTTCATCATATCAACCTTGCCGATAACTGGACCTAACTTATCTTCTGCTCCTTCGGCATTATCCAAATCTCCACCAAGATAGATTCTCTTTCCTGCCACAGTCACTACTGAAACAATGGAGTTGGAGTTATCATCTCGAACTTTTTTCAGATTCCCATCAGCATCATATTCATTCTTATAGTTGTAGAGCTGGATATCCATATCACCTAATTTTATATGGCTATCCTCATCTGAAATATTCTGGATAAGCGTAACTCCTCGTTTTTGAGCTGCTCTCAAAGCATTATCATAATTGAAAAGATTATCCCATAGACCCCACTTTGCTGTGATTCGATCATCTGAATATTTTTTCAAATAAAACTTACCAACCTGATAACGATTGAGTATTTCGTCTGCTCCACCAATATGATCACTATGAACATGAGTTCCTATGATAAAATCTAATTTTTTAACACCTATTTCATCTAGGTGGCGAATCAATCTATCCTCTAATACTTGATAATTTCTCATAGAAATTCCCCAACGACTTGGATAGCGTGGGTCACTCCCATCAGGAAAATCATAGTCTTCTCCCATATCAATCAAAGCATAGTGACCATTGCTTTCCAGAAGGATGGCGTCACTCCCAGATTTTGCTTTAGTATTTATGAAATGGATACGATTGCCCGAACCTGCAGAGATAGTATTTGCATCTACTCCTTGCGATAACTGAATCAGCGCTAGAAAGAATACAAGAAAACTATACCCAACTAATTTTATTAACTGTTTATTTTTCATCTTGAAAACCCCTTTATTTTAAAAGATAAGAAACTTATACTAATCAATCCAATAATTTTTATCTCCTCCTGGCACTTGTTGCTCAATGGGTGGCGGACTCATATAGTTTTCTCCAAATTCGTAGACAAGTAATTCATGGTATTTTCTAGGAACCTTGACCACAATGTTTTCATACGGCATATCAATCAAATCATAGAGCCATTCTTTTTTTATACCATCTGGATAATAGGAATCATAGATAGTACAAGTGAGATCTGTTGCTTGATCCACACTATACTTCAAAGCAAGACTCTCTAATTTTTGGTTCCATATCTGTGGGGAAGTTAAACGAAAAATAGCTGACCCTATATAACGAGGGAGATTTTTAAGTCCACCATTCTCAGACTTAATCCCTTTAAAATTCAAAGAAGAAAGACGAATGAAATATTTGTAGAGCTTCATTTTCTTCTGGTCACTTTCTTGCGTTACGACACCATCATATGGAAAGATGTCAACGCAGGTTCCCAATACGACCGTTTTATCTATAAGATTAGCATCTCGACGTGTCCTCACATCATAGACTCGCATATAACTGTAAGGATACCCCTTTGTTTCTCTGAATGAAATTAATTTGTAGTAGGGATGATTTTCATTTTTTAAAACCTTATACAGTTTTTCAAACTCATCACGCGCTAAGGAAATATCTGTATCATCATCCCAAGGTATAAATCCTTTATGGCGTACAGCTCCTAGTAATGTTCCAAAATCAATAAAATATTTGATATGATGTTGTTCACAAAGATCATGAAGATACTTCAAAATATCTAATTCTACTTGTTTGATTTCTTCAAGAGTTAAAGTTCTTTCAGACATAGGTTTTATTCTCCTAATTTTGACTATATTTTTAAACGTTTCTTAATCCCAATCCAGTTATTTAGACTTTTTAACAATCTTCCACAATTTAAAATCATGATGAGATACTCTTTGTTCAACTGGCGGCAATTGCATATAATCTCCGTAGTCTGAGGTCAAAATTTCATGATATTTTTTCGGAATAGTAAATTTCTTACCTTCAAATGTTCCAGTAGTAACTTGTTCTAGCCATTCGCGTCTCCACACTGGTTTGTTCATATCCTTGTAGATAAGATAATCCACTTCCTCATAATCTGACACTTTACGTGATTTAGCAAGTTCTTCAATTTGTGCAACGTATTTATTTGTATTTGTGAAATAAAAAATAATAACTGAAATATAGCGTATCAGTGAATTCAGAACACTTTTCGTATTGGTGATACCTTTAAATGTATAGCAACTCAATTGACGTTTCTTTATCAGCTTTGTCATCTTGTTCTTGAAATTGGCATCATTCTCGTAGCCATCTACAGGGAAAATATCTACATAAATCCCCATATTTGAATCAATACGAACATCTTCTTCTAGCAAGTAGGTATGGTTATCCTGCACTTTCATGAAGGGATAGACATAGTTGAGATTATTTTTATAAGACATCACTTCGTAACGTTCATCAGGGTTAGCAATAAGATAGTCTTGCAACTTTTCATAATCTTCTCGTAACATACAGATATCCATGTCATCATCCCAAGGAATAAAACCTTTATGACGAACCGCACCGATAAGACTGCCATAAGCTAGGAAATATTTGACACCAATTTTCTGACAAGTTTCATGAATGTATTCCATGATTCCTAGTTCGATCTGTTGAATCTCTCTAATATCAGTTACTTCCTGATAACGAATACCTTCATCACGTTTGCAAACAACTAATCCATAACCAATAATCAACCAAAAGATAATATTAATAAAGTTAGTTGAGTACATAATCTGACTTTCAAATAATTGACCGAACAAGATGCCAAAGAAAAGAATCATAATCAACTTTTCAGAGTTCTTTTTAGAAACAATCAAATAAGTCAAAAAGCACTTAATTATATATCCTAGTAGAAGTAGAAAGGATACTAAACCTAAAATTCCAGAACTAACAAATACCGTTACCAAAATGTTATGGAAGTTTCCACCAATGAGAGAATTTTGAATCTCAAATTTACTGAAATATTTTGTGTAATAATCTGGAACATTCCGTACACCATAACCAAAAATTGGTTTCTCGCTTCCCATTTTGATAGCATTTTTCCAAATATAAGTTCTACCACTAGGTGTTGTTTCTATTAGATGAAGTTCACCTGTTTTTTTTATAACTGAAGAATCCGTTTCTGCATAAGATTGTCCTTTATTTAAGTCTAATACAGTCGCTTTCCCCGAGGATATGTAAATAGAGGTTACATAACTCAATCCGATGTTAGCAGCAGAAACAAGTAAAGCAGAAACAATAAAGATTAGAAATCGCTTAGCTAACTTGCCCCCGTTAATAAAGAAACTATAAAACCCAATCATTAACACTAAAGATAATAAAGCTCCTCTACTTTGCATGGTTGCGAAGTAAACTAATTGAATCACATTATTCAGTTTAAGATAGACAGAATATTTACTTCCTTTATGAATCAAATACATAGCCAAAATAATGCTAATGTATGAAAATATCGCACTAGCATTTGGATTAACAATCCCCCACAGACGTCCATTCATAACACCATAGTAATAAGATTGTTCGCCAATCTTAAATAGGATAAGGACTCTACTTATCAATAAACCAAACGCAAAAATTGCTGAAGAAAAAGATACAATTTGAACCGTATAGGCAATCCAGTCAAATAATTTTTTAAGTTTCCCTGATTGTAACATGGTAAATAATAAAACATAGGTTACCATGAAGAGGATTTCAATCACATTTCCAATCAGATGTCCAGAGCGATTGAAAATAGCTGATAGCAGATGACTTCCAGCTAAGAGTCCAAATAAGGATAGAAATTTGCGATCTACTGTGATTTCTTTCCACTTAAACAATAAGGTATAGCAAATATAAAGCACTACAATCGCTGATAATCCCTTGTAGAGGGGATTTGCTATCTTATAAACCAGTGAACTCATACTTAAAATCGAAATAAAAACAAATAGATACGCAATCCATAGTTTTGATTTTTCAAAGTATTCATCCAATTTTGAAAAATTCATTTTCAACTCCTTCTCATGATATTAGTTTTTTAATCCAACAATTTTCTTATATAGCCATGGAGAAATGACAAGTGAAAAGATCGCTACCTTGCGAAAAGTAGTGAAATAAGCATCCTTCCATATTTCGCGTCGATGCTGAACAATCCAAGTCCTCAGCTCGGCTTTCTCCTTTTGATACTCTTCACGTGAAGTAAAGATAATCTTATCGTAAACTGTGATGTACGACCAACATTCTCTGTTTATTAATTCGTATTTTAAATTAGGAAAGACTTGTGATACTTGAGCAATAATTCTCGTATAAACTTTTATAGTGTCAAATACATGCCGATTAACAGATGTTGTCGCACTTCCCTCACGATGATCATAATAATAAACAGGTTTGTCAATAAATACGCAACTGCATCTTGTCTTTAGTAGTAATTCAGTTAAAAATAGGGCATCTTCAGCTAGGTGATAATTTGTATTAAACTTTTCATCCGCAAGCAGGTCTCTATTAAACAGTTTTGCGACTGGAAAAAATGACGTTCTGCTAGTCATCAGTAGTTCCTTCATGGTTTCTTCTGTTGACCAGAGTTCTGTTTTTCCAGAATGTGGAGGTAGGTCTGTTACAATGCCATTTTTGATATGGTGTAGAGGAGCAATTACAAAGCCTACATTCAACCCTTCAACTGCACTTGCTAAAGTAGCTAGGTAATCTTGGGTAACAAAATCATCGCTATCAACAAAAGTTATCCAAACACCCGTCGCTAGCTGAATTCCAACATTTCTGGCATTAGAAACACCAGCATTTTCGATATGGTAAACCTTGATATTTTCATGCTGATCTGCTAAATGATCACACATTCGTCCACTAGAATCAGTAGACCCATCATTTATTAGGATTAGTTCAAAATTGGTATAAGTCTGATGAAGAATTGACTCCACACATCGTTCCAGATAGTTTTCTACATTGTAGACTGGAACGATAACGCTTATTTTTTCTCCCATCATGCTCCATACTCTCCCTTGTATTCTGTATAAGACTTATCCATATCAGCGATGACAGCATCATGATGTGGTAACTGCTTGTCTGCTGGAGGAGGTGTCATGTAGTCTCCAAAAGCAGTGCTGAGATAAGCATGGTAGCCAACTGGAACGGGCATCTCTGTCTCTTCAAATGGCAAGAAAAGATTATCCTCAAAAGATTCGATTAGGTACTTGTTTCTCATGTAACCAGGACCCGAGCATAATTCCGTGATTCCATCGCTCTCAGCTAGACTGTACTTGGTCATTTCTTTTTCAGCTTTTTTCCAAATATGATAACGGAGAGATTTGGGAGTCACCCCCAGTAAAATACGGCTTCCCCATTTCATGACTGCACCATGCTTTTCTGGAATAGTTTGCGCACAAAACAGTGAATAAATCAGTGCCCAACGAACCTGTTTTTTCCGCTCAGCTGGATTTTTCGGATAATAATCCAAAGGCAAAACGTCCAAGGCCAAACCATGTGGTAAATTCAAATCCTGCTGGTAAGGTTTGATACAGGTAGTTTCCTTGTCACGAATAGTAATAAAAAGATTACGGTCGACAAAATCCTTGTTACTCTTTGACAAGAAATAACGTTCATCTGCATAACGAGGCCATAATTCTGCCAATTTTTCATAATCCTTACGGGGCATAAAAAAGTCTAGGTCGTCGTCCCAAGGAATGAATCCCTTGTTTCGAAGGGCACCAATAGCACCTCCACCACAAAGATAACAAAGCAAATCATGTTCTTTACAAAAGGTCACAAAATATTCAGCCATTTCCAGACTACGTGCCTGAATTGCTTTTAAATCAGTCATATTGTTCATTATTCTTTCTATCGTATCGTTCCATTATACCACAAATAAGGGTTGAAAATCTATTGCAGACTGTAAAAAATCAAAGCCTGACTGCTAGATAAATAGCCTTCAAACTTTGATTTTTCTATCTTATCTCATTCCCATTTGAGATAGCTTGGTTTGATATTTATTTTGGTCTACTAAGAGTGCCTGCCCTCCATAAACATCGTAATCATCTACCCAATCACCCAGTTCTGGAACTGTTAATCTCTCAATGCCATTTTGCGCTCCATCTAGGAAGGATAAGCCATTGGTCAGTAGGAAACTATAAGGAACATTCGTAGAGGTCATCCCAAAGACCTTACCAAGTGCTTCTGATCCAGTAAAGAGTTTGGTTGGATCCTTGAGCTGTTGCAGAACAGCTGTCAGCACTTGCTGTTGTCTCTTGGTACGACCGTAATCACCTTCATCATCATCACGGAAGCGAGCATAATTTAGCAAGGTTGAACCGTTCATCTGCTGTTTCCCAACTTTGATAGTCTGGGTTGGAGACTCTGTTTCTGTAGCATGCAAGTCATCTCCCACCGTAGCTTCGGTTAAAGGTTGACCTTCTAAGGTTGAGAATTTGGCATCAATCGTCACGCCATCAGGGAATAGAGTGTCAATAGCAGTTGCGAAGGCCTGGAAATCAACCAAGGCATAGTACTTAATGTCCAAGTCAAAATTATCTTTCAATACTTGGCGAACCATTTCTGCCCCTTTTTGGCCTTCTTGTTCCCCTAGTTCATAGGCTACATTTAACTTGTTATCTGTTTGTTTCTTCCCATTGATAATCTTACTATATCCATCAATATAAACTAAGTTATCACGCATGAAGCTGACCAGCTTAATTTTCTTATCTGAACCACCAACATTTAGTACCATAATAGAGTCCGTTCTCGTCTCAGCACTATTTTGGCCAATCCGTCCATCCGTCCCCATAATCAAAATATTAACCCCATCCTTGGTATCTTGACCATGAAAAACTTCTACTTGAGCTGCCTTAGCATTGGCAGGTTTATTTGGATCCGCATTTGAATAGCCTTTTAGGAACATAAAAATCATGCCAAAACCGACACAGGCTAGAAGGGCAAGCAATCCTGCAAAAATGCGCCCCCAACGAATCTTACGTTTTTTGGACTTAACCTTTGGATGAGAATGAGTTTTCTGGTATTTTTTTGCACGACTTCGGTTACCATAGGATGGAAGAGGAGACTGATTGACTGGTTCCCTGAAAGACTCTTCCATATCGTGATTTTCATTATAAATTTCTGGAGAAGCTTTACTACTGCTAGCCATATTTAACTTACCTTGCAGGTATGCAAACTCTTTTTTCTCTCGCTCATTGAGGTAATGAATGTTCTTAAAAAGATAGTCATAACGCAACTTCTCGTGATGGCTTAAGGGATTTTCTTTGCTCATCTTATCTCCTTTCCATGGTCTGATATTGGATAAATAGGATAGGCCCCCAGTACTTTATACTGGATTCCAATCGCTTCTAATTCTTTTTGGGCAAAGTGAACCAAGTCCTTATCAGCATAGTCCACATCGATAATGAAAAAGTATTCGCCCAGTGCTGTCTTGAGTGGACGACTTTCAATTTTTGTCAGGTCAATTCCTCTCCATGCAAAGGTCGAAAGAGCCTTGTAGAGGGCACCGGGAAGGTTGTCCGGTAAGGTCAAGGCCAAACTCATTTTTTCAGTTTCTGCTTGCAAAGGAATGGCTGAACCTTCAGCTCCCAAAACCCAGAAACGTGTGAAATTAGCTTCCATTTCTTGAATATCTTCAGCAATCAGTTCTAAACCATATTCTTCAGCAGAACTTCTTGGTGCAATGGCTGCATAAGGCTGGTCTGGATGTTCGGAAATGAAACGGGCCGCATAAGCTGTACTAGCTGTTACCTCGATTTGGGCCTCTGGATATTGTTCATCGATGAATTTCTTTCCTTGAGCCAAGGCCTGTGGATGTGAAAAAATCTTTTCAATCTTAGTATGACCTGGAATCACCATCAACTGCTGATGAATAGGCTGAACGATTTCTGCCACTGCTTGAATACGAGCCTGATGAAAAAGATAGTCCAAGGTTTCATGAACACTACCCTCGATAGAATTTTCAACTGGCACCACAGAATAGTCCACCAAGCCTTGCTCATAGGCCTTGATGACCTCTGTAATATTGGCAAAGGCCTGCAATTCCTCATGAGGAAAAGCTGTCTGCACAACGTGGTGTGAAAATGATCCCTTGGGACCTAGATAAGCAATTTTCATCTCAGTTCCTCTATAATTTCCTCTGGGCTTAGCTTGGTCACATCCAAAACCCGACTGGCCACTTCCTCATACCAAGCCTGTCTTTCTTGGAAAACAGCTGCAAGTTCTTCCTTGCTATTATTTAGAAACAGCGGGCGCTGATTGTCCTTATCAGCTGCGATACGGTGGTAGAGGGTTTCAAAATCAGCTTTCAGATAGATGTTATCAAAATTGGTCTTTAGTAAGTCACGATTTCGCTGAGAAATAACCACTCCTCCACCAGTTGACACAACTTGATCTCTTTGTAGTAACTCAGCTAATACTTCTGACTCTACCTGTCGAAAGGCCTCTTCTCCCATTTCCGAGAAAAATTCCGCAATAGACATACCTAAGCGCTTCTCTATCAGAGCATCCATATCGAGATAATCTGGATCCAAGCCTCTTGCAATTGTGGATTTTCCAGCCCCCATAAATCCGAGTAATACCTTAGCCATGAATCAGATTCTCCAAATCATCAAAGAAGCTAGGGTAGCTGGTATTGATGGCTTCTGCACGATCAAGCTTCACCTCTCCATCTGCAACCAAGAGGGCTGCGATGGCTGTCATCATACCGATACGGTGATCTCCAAATGTATTGACTCTAGCACCGTGAAGGGCTGATTTTCCTTTGATAATCATTCCATCTGCTGTAGGTGTGATATTCGCACCCATGCTATTTAAAGCGTCTGCCACAACCTGAATGCGGTCTGTTTCCTTGACCTTGAGTTCCTCAGCATCCTTGATAACTGTTACACCTTGGGCTTGAGTCGCAAGCAGGGCAATAATGGGCAATTCATCAATCAATCGTGGAATCAAAGCGCCACCAATCTCTGTTCCTTTCAGGTCTGAAGACTCAACAGTTAAGGTAGCAGATTTAGCGACTGGGTCAATTTCAGTAACTTCTAATTTTACACCCATGGCGCGAATGACATCAATGATACCTGTACGCGTTTCGTTAATACCAACATTCTTCAGCACTACACGAGAATTTGGAACAATCAAACCTGCGACTAACCAAAAGGCTGCACTGGAAATATCTCCTGGAACAACCACCTTTTGTCCAGTCAGTTTTTGAGGCCCTTGGACTGTGATTTTCTTTCCGTCCACACTTAAATGACCACCAAATTGTTGCAGCATATCTTCAGTATGATTACGGGTGCACTCTTTTTCGATAATAACAGACTCCCCCTGAGCCTGCAAGGCCGCAAACATCAAGGCTGACTTAACCTGGGCAGATGCAATTGGCAACTCATAATGAATAGGTGTTAAATTTTTCGTTCCTTTTAAGCGAAGAGGAGGCAGGTCTCGATCAGTTTTCCCTGAAATGCTGACGCCCATTTTTTTCAGAGGAATCGTCACACGGTCCATAGGACGTTTGGAAAGACTATCATCTCCAAACATTTCTACTTCAAAGTCTGCACCAGCAAGGACACCTGAAATCAGGCGAATCGAGGTTCCAGAATTTCCCATATCAAGGGCATTTTTCGGAGCTTTTAAGCCATCCATACCCACACCTTGTATGGTAATAACCCCATCTTTATCCTCAATCTCAACACCAAGGTCACGAAAGGCTTGCATGGTCGAAAGGACGTCTTCGCCACGCAAAATATCATAAATCTTGGTCTCCCCCTCAGCCAAACTTCCAAAGATAATGGAACGATGGCTGATAGACTTGTCACCTGGAACTCGGATACTGCCGTGTAAGTGGCGAATGTTTGTTTTTAGTTTCATACTAGACCTCATACTTGCAATACTTTTACCTATTTTATCATAAAAAGCCAGAAATTCCTTAAAAATTTCTGACTTTATGATAGTTATTTTCTTATTTTAGCAATTCTTTTCATTTTCAATTTACCAACTATCTGAAGAACCACCACCATCAAATCCACCGCCACCCCAATCATCTGAAGACCAAGATGAACTAGAACTACCAGAATCATATGAATCTAATCTACCATAAGAACTTGACTGTACTCTTTGTGAAGCATAGTAGCTTTTTGTAAGCTCGGAAGTCCAAGAAGCATTCCTCACAAAATCTTTATCGTTTGGATAGAGTTTCCCCTTCCCATTATAAGAGTATTGAGAGCGATTAAACCTATCTAGGTGCTTTCTTTCAACTTCTGCGTAGTATGCTTCTATAAGTAATGTAGTCCAAGTGTCATTAGGTAGAAAACCTTTTGAGTCTGGATAGAGTTTGTTATATCCTTCGTACTGATATTGAGACCTAATTAAACGCTTATTTTTTTTATAGTCAGATTTACGTTCTTCAGTCCACGTATCATTAGGTACAAAGTCAGGAAAATCTGGATACAGCTTACCTTTTCCCTCGTACTCATACTTAGAAAAGCGGCATCTTTTTAAGTACTTGATCCACGTTGCTAAACTTAGTAAAAGAAAGAACAACAGATAGAACAATATCGGAAACGGAATGTAATCGAAGTACTTACTAAAGCCATCATTATTTTTTAATGATTTTTCATAGCTTTTTGGAAGTCGATTATTTTCCTTCTTGTTTATGATTTCAGCTTTTCTAGACTCCGCTTTAGAAATACCTACTAGAATTTTGTTAAGGGCATCAGTATATTTCCCTTCTTTCATGTATGGCTTAGAATCATTTAGTAAGGAACTGGCCTTAGAGTCAGTAAGCCAAATTGCTGCTTCGTTGGATGTTTCAATACGAAACTTCCTATCCTTTATAGCAATAGCAATTAAAATTCCACTGTTGGAATCTTGTTTGCCAACTTTCCATTTGCGTGCAACTTCATTGGCTACCTCTTCGATACTGGAACCGTCCAGGGTATCTACAATATAAATACCTACTTGGGTTTCACTTCCAGAATTCATACTCTCTAACGTTTCTGCAACACTAGTAGTTAAATAACCGTTAGGATCGTAAATGCCATTTAAAGGACGATCTGGAACAGCTATATTAGCCACAACAAGAGGCATAAAAAAGAATAAAGGGGTAATTAAGAGTAAAAGTAACTTTTTCATAGGAGATCCCCCACAAGACTAATCAGTTAAATTGACTTTAGGGACCACCTTTGCATCTTTCTCTGCTTCAATTAACTCAGCTCTTTGGAAACCAAACAAATTAGCTATCATATTAGTGGGAAAACGTCTAATGGTCTTATTATATTCTGTTGCAGTATCGTTGTAATCTTTACGAGCAACGAACAAACGATTTTCAGTTCCCTCAAGTTCTGATATTAGAGAAGACACTTGTGTATCGGCTTTTAACTCAGGATAATTTTCTTGAACAACTAGTAATCGAGAAATCGCAGACGTTAATTCGCTCTCCCCTTCACTTTTTGTTTCTTTATTTCCTGAGCCAATCTTAGAACGAGCATCCGCAATCTTTGTAAAGATGTCTTCTTCGTGCTTCATATATCCTTTTACAGAATTTACAACATTTGGAATTAAGTCAGCTCTACGTTGAAGTGCCACTTCAATCTTCGAGTTAGCTTGTTTCACAGATTCATCTTTGCTGACAAGGCTGTTGTACGAACCTGTCAACACTATAATACTGATGAAGATAATTCCTACAGGAACTCCTATTAGANCAATTAATTTTTTTGACATATTTTTTCCTATTTTCTATTGTTCATCATTTAACTAAAATTTATCGATAATAAAAATCAATCTCTTTCATAATTGTTTCTATATTTATTATCTCATCAACAATTTCTAACTTACCAATTGAAGTTGAAAATAACAGTTATAAGCTTTCAAATTCGTTTTGTATTATAGTTATGATTTTCAATAGCCTATTTAATTTGTTTTGTATTTTGTTTATTAGTAAAGGCATTCATCCCCACAATTATTATTAAACAGGCAATTCTAATAGCTCTAGCTTATACAGTAGTTACCAATGATAAACATACGTTTAAAAAATACCTATAAAAAATGAACAAAATAATGTTCTTATTTTAGCAATTCTGAAACTGGTTCGAAAACAATTTTTTCAATGTCAGAAAGGTAAATGGCTAATTGTTGTTGCTTGGTAAAGAATTCTGACAAGAGGCTATTTTCTTGAATCTGCTTACCAAAACCTTCCATCTTAGCTTGGAAGGAAGCGTCTGGCATTTGACCTGTCTGTGCTAGTCTTTGAATTTCCTCTTGAAAGGCAACATATTCTGTAAAGATTTTGCTTGCCTCAGCATCTGCTGAAATAGCATCTTTAGCTGCTTTGACAGCCTTGTATTCTGGTAATTCGCGTAGACCGCGACTGAGTTCATTTGCACTATCGTAAATATTTGACATATTTTTCTCCTTATTTGATGACGACTGTATAGTCAGTGTTTTCTGTTATGAGATGCTCAGCTCGTTCCAAGTCTTGAGCATTTTTAAATGAAATTTGTAGGATCCCGTGAATATCCTCACGGTTTTCCTCATTGATGTGAATATTAACCAAGGAAGTTCCTCGTAGCAATTCCAAAATCCGAAGGATGACGTTTTCTTCATCGGGAACGTCAACATAGAGGTCATAAGAGCTATCCACACCACCACGCTTATGAATTTCCATGGCCTGACGCTGCTCACGCGCCTGATTGAAAAAGTTCCAGATTTGCTCTTCATCTCCCTTGCTGATGGCTTGTCCAATCTCATCTAAGCGCTCCTTGAAATCCTCAATTCGATCGAGAATAGTTTCACGATTAGACAAGAGAATGGAGGTCCACATACCTGGTTCGCTTTCCGCAATTCGAGTCATATCTCGAAAACCACCGGCCGCAAAGCGTCTTGCCATCTCATGTTCTTGAGCATAGACCGCGGTCTGTTCCATGAGACTAGAAGCCAGAATATGTGGAAAATGGCTAATCTGAGAAGTCACCCGATCATGCTCCTTGGCATCAATTTCGATAAAGCGAGCATGAAGACCTGAAAGCAGAGCCTTCATTTCCTCAAGCGTGTCCTGACTTGTCAGGCTTGAAGGTGTAAAGATATAACAGGCATTTTCAAAGAGATTAACATCCGCAGAGGCGGCCCCTGTCTTGTGACTACCAGCCATGGGATGGGCTCCGACGAAGCGAATAGCCTTGCCAACCAAATACTGCTCCGCTACATCTACAATAGCTGACTTGGTCGAACCAGCATCTGAAATAATGACCCCTTCTTTCAAGTCCAAGTTGGCCAACTCCTTAATGAAAGCAATGGTTTGTTTGATTGGCAAGCTGAGAATAATGATATCCGCCAAAGGAGCAAAACTAGCAAAATCATCTGTTGCACGGTCAATCATGCCTTCTTTCAAGGCGATATCTCTCGAAGCTTGACTGCGATTATAACCTAAAATTTCATAATCTGGATGATCGCGTTTGATACCAAGGGCCATAGAGGCACCAATCAATCCAAGGCCCGCGATATAGACTGTTTTTGCCATAGGAACTCCTTAATAGTTCTTTGTATAGTCTCGGTGTTTAGCTACCGCTTCTTTTAATTCCTCTAGATTGTCTGATGAGAATTTTTCAAGGATTTCTTGTGCCAGAACCGTTGCCACAACGGCTTCCATGACTACACCTGCTGCTGGAAGAGCAGTCGGATCACTTCTCTCCACAGTTGCCTTGTAGGGTTCATGGGTTTTGATATCCACACTCATAAGTGGTTTATAAAGAGTAGGAATGGGCTTCATAACTCCACGAACAACGATCGGTTGCCCATTGGTCATACCACCTTCAAAGCCCCCTAGATTGTTGGTACGCCGAGTATAGCCATCTTCTTTAGACCATAGAATTTCGTCCATAACTTGGCTGCCCTTACGGTAACCAGCTTCAAAGCCGAGACCAAATTCTACTCCTTTAAAGGCATTGATAGAGACAACTGCTTGGGCCAATCGCGCATCCAATTTTCTGTCCCATTGGACATAGGAACCAAGGCCGACTGGAACTCCTCCGACGACTGTCTCAACAACCCCACCGATGGTATCACCGTCACGTTTGATTTGGTCAATGTAGTCCTTGATTTCCTGTTCTCTTTCTTGGTTGACAATAGAAACTTCAGACTGGGCAGCTCGTTCCTTAATCTCAGCAACTGTGAGATTCTCAGGAACATCGATTTCCTTGCCACCAAAGACTACGACATGGTTGGCAATCTCCATATCCAGCTCAGCCAAGAGGCGTTTGGCTACTGCCCCAACTGCCACCCGCATGGTGGTTTCACGGGCAGATGAACGTTCCAAAGAATTTCTCAAATCGTCAAAACGGTACTTGATCCCCCCAACCAAATCGGCATGACCTGGACGAGGATGGGTGATTTTTCGTTTGCTTTTAAGGCGGTCTTCAATGTCCTCCGCAGACATAATGTCCAGCCATTTTTGGTGGTCCTTATTGATGACATCCATGGTAATAGGAGCCCCTGTCGTCTTCCCATGGCGAACACCCGAAGTAAAGACAACCTGGTCACTCTCAATCTTCATACGACCACCGCGGCCATATCCACCCTGACGACGTTTCAAATCCTCATTGATGTCCTCTGCTGTCAAAGGAAGTCCAGCTGGAATTCCTTCAATAATAGCTGTCAGACGGGGGCCGTGTGATTCTCCTGCAGTTAAATATCTCATACACTCTCCTTATTTTACCAAGTAGTCTTTCATCTCTTCCAGAGAAACTGAGTGAATAGTCGCTGAACCAAGCTCTGGTACCAAGACCAATTTCAAGGTATTGCCACGCGCTTTCTTATCATGAGTCAAAGCTTGATAAAGCTTGTCAACATCCCAGTTTTCATAATCAACAGGCAAGCCAAATTTCTGACACATTTCTGTGATGGACTGGGTAATGCCAGCTGGCATAAGGCCTTTTTCCTCAGCAACCTTGGATATCTGCACCATTCCCATGGCAACAGCTTCTCCATGCATGACCTTACCATAGCCGGCCGTCGCTTCAATAGCATGGCCAATAGTATGGCCAAAATTGAGGTAAAGGCGAACACCATTGTCCAACTCATCCTCAACTACCATCTTGCGCTTAACCTGACAAGAATGTTCAATCAAGGTCTCTGCATGCTCCAAAATGCTCTCTACAGTACCATCTAACTCCGTCAATAGAGTCCATAGTTCTGGATCCTCAATCAAGCCATACTTGATAACTTCACCCATTCCTTCAATCAATTCTCTCTTTCCAAGGGTTTCAAGAACAAGTGGGTCAATCAGAACCCCGTCTGGTTGGGCAAAGGTACCCACCATATTCTTAGCAAATGGAGTATTGACGCCTGTCTTTCCACCGATAGAAGAATCCACCTGGGCTGTCAAACTAGTCGGAATCTGAACAAAATGAACGCCCCGCATATAGGTAGAGGCTACAAAACCAGCCAGATCCCCAACGACACCACCGCCAAGAGCCACAATTCCATCGCTACGAGTCAACCCCTGCTTAACTAGAAATTCATAGACTTTCTGAACAGTAGTTAAATTCTTTCTTTCTTCCCCTTCCAAAAAGTCAAATACCGCTACCTGAAAACCAGCATCTTCTAGGCTGAGTTTGACCTTCTCTGCATAAAGAGAAGCTACATGGTTATCTGTCACAATGACTACCTTTTGCGGTTGCCAGAGTTCTCGCAACCACTGACCAGCCTGAGCCAGACAACCTTTTTCAATCTGAATATCATAAGGATGATGAGGGATTTCAATTCTGATTTTCATAGGAGAATCTCCTTTTCTTTATTGGTATTTTTCTGTTAAAGACTGCCAAATCTCATCCGTCGGCATTTCCTTTCCTGTCCACAGTTGAAAAGCTTCTGCAGCTTGATAGAGCAACATTCCCAGACCATTGACAACTGGATTCCCCTGACTTCTGGCCCATTTCAAAAATGGTGTTTCAAAGGGTTGGTAAATGATATCTGCTACTAGGAGAGTTTCTGGTAAAACTATGCTTTCAGGAACTGAAGATGATTGACCATCCATCCCTACACTTGTCGCATTAACCAGTAAATCAGACTCAGCAATCCTTGCTTGCAGTTCAGAAACATCTTCTAAAGCATACAAGTCCACCTTAAAGCCTGTCTGCTCCTGTAACTTGTCTAAATAAGGTCTTGTTTTTTCCATAGAAACTGAACGAACAAAGACAGAAATCTGACTGACACCATCCAAAATAGCCTGTGCCAAGATTGATTTAGCCGCACCACCTGCACCCAGCAAGGTCATCTTTTTACCTGAAATTGTAAAAGAAGGCAAGCTCTTAAAAAATCCCTTGCCATCTGTATTATATCCAATTAAATTGCCATTCTCATTGACAACCGTATTAACCGCACCAATCAAGCGCGCTTCGTCACTTAACTCATCCAAATAAGGAATCACCTGCTCCTTATAAGGCATGGAAAGGTTGATTCCAAACATCTGGTAGCGACGAATATTAGCCACTGTTTCTGCCAAGTCACCTGCTTCAATCTCCCAAGCCACGTAAACACCATTTGTAGTTGTCGCTTCAAAGGCACTATTGTGGATAAAGGGGGAAATAGAATGCTTAATAGGATTGGCAACAACGGCAGCTAAACGTGTATAGCCATCAAGCTTCATCCAAAATCTCCCTGATTTTTTTCATGCTAGCTAGAGAAATCTGACCTGGGGCACTTGCCTCATCTAGACTAGCAAAGGACCAGCTAGAACCTGTCACATCCGCAGTGATACGAGAGACCTTGCCCACCTTGCCCATAGAAATGGTTACATATTCCTGTTCAGGATTGAGGGTTTTAAAGCCTCGTGTATAGTTCATCAAGTCTAGCACATCCTGCTCCGTGTGAGCCATCACTGCAACCTTAACAAGTTTTGGATTTAAGCTCGTCAACTCTGACAAGATTTCCATCATGTTTTCAGGTGTTTCTTGGAAATTGTGGTAACTCAAAACGAGATTGGGGAAGTCCAGCATTTCTTCAAAAACATCCTTGTAGCTATAGTACTCAAAATCAATATAGTCTGGTTGATAGAGTTGTGCCACTTCCTTGATTAGATGGATATATTCTTCTGGAGAAAGGTCGATTTCTCCCCCTTCAGAGCGAGTTCGCAACGTGAAAACTAACTCACGGCCTGCGAATTTTTCAAAAATAGCTGGAGCCACCTGCAAAATCGCTTCCTTAGGCAGATAGTCGGCACGCCATTCAATGATGTCGGCATCTAGGTACCTCGTGGCATCCAGAGCCTGGGCCTCCTCTAAACTTCTTGGCATTACTGAAACGATTAATTTCATTTACTAACCTTCATACTAATCACCTTGAGGTAATTACTACTTTCATCTTTTTTATTATAGGCAAAATCTGCTGGAAGACCGTATTTATTTAAAATCTGGTAACTTCTTCCTGCAAAGCCTTTATCAATTTGTTCTGTAAATTTCTGGCGGGATACATTGGCAGCATTGGTGCTGGCAATAATAATACCGCCCGGATTTAAAATCTCAAGACTTTGGGATATCAACTTATGATAATCCTTGGCCACAGAGAAGGTCTGTTTTTTGTTCCGAGCAAAGCTAGGCGGATCTAGGACAATCACATCATAGGTCAAGTCTTTTCGTTTAGCATACTTGAAATACTCAAAGACATCCATGACTATAAAACGATGGTCGTCTGTGCTGATTCCATTTGCCTGAAAATGCGCTTGAGACAATTCTCGTGAACGCTTGGCTAGGTCAACCGAAGTTGTCTGACTTGCTCCTCCCATGGCCGCAGCTACTGAAAAAGCTGCTGTATAGGAAAACATATTGAGCAAGAATTTGCCCATAGCCAATCCATCCACTAAACTACCGCGAACTTCATGCTGGTCTAGGAAAATCCCTGTCATCAAGCCATCGTTCATAAAGACTTGATAGAGGACACCATTTTCCAAAACAGTGAAAAATTCAGGTGCTTCTTGACCATAAACATGGGCAGATTCATAGTCCAAACCCTTAAAGCGGATCTTCTCATAAGCCCCTAAAACCTCAGGAAAAACCTGTCTAAAGGCTTCAGAAATAACCTTGCGAATCTGATAAACATAAGAGTTATACCAAGAAAAGACAGCATAGTCGCCATAAAGGTCCACTGTCAGACCGCCAAAGCCATCTCCCTCTTGGTTAAAGAGACGAAAGGCAGTTGTCAATTCATCTTGATAGTAGGATTTTCTCTTTTCTTTAGCTTGTCTAAACAGTGTTTCAAAGAAAGCTTGATTGAAGGTCACCTTGTCTTTGCTCACAAACCAGCCCAAGCCCTTGTTTTGCTGAGAAAGGTAGGCAGTCCCAAAAAAGTTTCCATCTTGACTATAGATTTCTACTTCCTGATCCTTGAGATGAACATCTGTAAGATCACTGGCTTCTAGTAAAACCAGTCCTTTAGCGAGCTTCTTTTCAACCCTTTTGCTGACTCTTATTCTATTCATAACTACCATTATATCAAACTTTTAGCCAATTCTCAAAAAAGAAACTACCCTTGCTTTTTTACTCTTCTTTTAAAAAATAGTATACTATACTAATAAAAAATTAGAAATATTTGTGTAAGAATCACAATAAAAGATGCTCTTCCGTCTTGGAGGAGCATTTCTTTTTATAAAATAAAATTCAATGAAAATCAAAGAACAAAAAACTAGCCTCAGATTTACTGTGATATTGTAGATAGATAGGCTGTATCAGTAATATGTGTCTGTCAAATTTAGTGACAAAGGTAGAAGAAAGATGAAGAAATAAATCAGCTTCAGTAGATATCTGGAAAATTTGATTTTATAGAGAATGTTTTTGTTACAAACTCAATATACTATCAATAAATAATATTATAGAAGCAACAATAATTATAATTTCACCTATCTGCATAATTCTATTTCGAACTCTAAATACATGTTCTATCAAAAATACTTGAAAAAGACACATTATAGGAATTAACGTTTTTGAAATTGAAAAATATCCAAATAAATAAACTATAAACAACAAAAATAGAACTATATTATATTTCTTATTCAAAACATTCCTCCCTATATATTTTTGATTACCAATCCTAATAATTTACAACTACATTCTAACAAACTATAAAAGCGTTTGTCGAATTGAATTTATCAAGCAAGCGACCAACTAGCTCATCTTTTTTCTATTTCTGCCAATATGCGTGACAGGTAGTAATGATAGCCAAAAATAGCAAGACCAAACAGAAGGATAAGAACTCCTACTCCCAAGCTGATGGCAAGGACAGGGGCGAGAGACTGAACCAAGAATAAGCTCCCTATTACAAGGGCCATTAAGATTGCACTATAAACCAAAATCAAAACAATTGCTACTATACGATTTGAACGGTTCACCAGGTCCGTAATGTTACTCCAATTGGTTGACAAATTTTTCACGTCCTTAAGGTAATGGTGGCAAGAAAGGATGACACTGGCAAGGATCCAGACTACAAGAAGGTAAATCATCGAGAGGATGGGCAATCCTAAATAAAGAGAAAGACCAAGTAAAGTCAGAACTGGTAAAAAGGACTGGACAGCAAAAATAATCCAAAATTTCACTTTCACATAACGAGCAAAGTCAAAGGGTAAACTCTTCAGAAAATCAACATTTTCCCTCTCCAAGGACAAGGCAATTGAATGCAGGCTGGTGATATTGTTATTGACAACTGCTATAAAGAGAGCTATAAAAAACAAGGGTAACCAATATGGAGGATGAATGTCTGGAACTATCTGAGAATCTCGGATGTTGGAAATCAGACCAATCATCATGAGATAAGGAAGGAAAGCACTTGTAAAAAGCACTGTAATCACGCCAGTTCCCTGTCCCAAGAGGGTGAGGTGGTAGCGTAAAACCATACGGAAAAAGCCCTTTTTATTAGTAGTTGAAATTCTCTCCTTACTGCGACGTTCTTTTTTGACCTTCTCCTCACTATTAAGCAGGATAACGTCATAAAAACGAGGAAGAACCTTCTTTTTGGTCAGGTAAAGCAAGAAAAGAGTTAGAATTATCCAAGCGAGCAGACCTAGGATGGCTTCTGTCGAAAAAGGCTCCACTGCTATTTTGTAAAAGATATGAAGAGGATAAAGGAGAAATGGAATGTCTCTAACTTTGTCAACAATACTTCCAAAAGTCGACTGTAGAAAGAGGACAAATATTAAAGGTATGAGAACCCCTATCCCAATCATCACATTCGAAAAAATAGACTGATACTTTCTGAAGACCGTAGTCTGAGCCAAGAAATGTACTGCCACTACCATCACTAAAGTAACAGAGACAAATAATAAGACCAAGGACAGCAGCATCAAAGGCAAGCCCAGCCAAAGAGAAGGAGCTAGCCTAATATAGAGGACTAGAAAATAAGCTAGGATTGGTACAATTCCAGCTAGAGCTGGCAAGAGAACAGACAGTCCTTTAGCAATTATAATCTCTGATTCTTTAAAGGCATAGGGCCTATACGATGCCAAGTCCTTACTCTCATAAAAGACATTGTAAAATGCAGTGAAAGAAGTTGAAAAGGCAAGCACCAGTAAAATAGCAACCATGCTACTAAAAAAACTTGGCATTTCCTCAAAAGGAAAACGAAAGGCTATATTTATAAACATGATGAGCATCAAGAGACTGGAAAAAATGTAAGAACTGAGGACTCTAGCGGAAACATTTACTTTTTTTCCAGGATTTTTAGCTTGCTTCTTTCGTAGGTTAGCCAGATTAGCTTCTTGAGATGAATAGAGGATATTGATATCAACTAATTTTTTAATGACCTTGAGACGCATCTGAAACCTCCTCTTTTCTACCAGCAAGGCTAAGGTAGATACTTTCCAAAGACTGGTCTGGATGGTCTTTCCTCAAGTCCTCTACGCTACCACAATAGATCAAATTCCCCTTTTTCAAAATAGCAATCCGATCACAGACTTGCTCAGCCACCTCTAGGACATGGGTTGAAAACAAGACCGTCTTGCCTTTTTGCGCATGCTCCTTCATCATTTGCTTCAAATCAAAGGCAGCCTGGGGATCCAAACCAGTCAAGGGTTCATCCAAAACCCAAATATCAGGATCAGACAAGAGTGCCCCAATGACAAATACTTTCTGACGCATTCCGTGAGAAAGAGTTTCAATAACCTGATAGCGATTTTCAGCAAAATCAAAAATACTCAATAGCCTAGCTAGACTAGCCTCCAAGTCAGAGCTAATCAGATCATAGGATGAAGCAATCAATTCCCAAAACTCATTGGCCGTTAAGCGTAAAAATAAGTCAGGCGAGTCTGCTACGTAGCCAATCTTTCGTTTAATAGCCAAGCGATTTTCCGATAAATCCTGACCGTCTACCAAAATACGACCACTGCTGGGCGAAATGATACTGACTAAGGATTTTATGGTGGTCGATTTTCCAGCACCGTTATGGCCAATCAAACCCATAATCTCCCCATTTTTAATCTGCAAATTGAGATTGCTCAAGGCCTCTTTATCACCATACAACTTACTAACATTTTGAAATTCAATCATGAGAAATCTCCTCTCTTTATCTATGTAATTTATTATAATTATAGCGCTTTCATTTTAAAAATCAACATTTTATATAAAATAGTCAAAAACTTATTATTCAGTTTTACGCAAACGTTTGAGCTAACCGATACTTTATGATAGAATAAAGAACAAGATTGACAAGTAAGAGGAAAAACAATGCAAAATCAAACACTCATGCAATACTTTGAATGGTATCTGCCCCACGACGGTCAGCACTGGACGCGTCTGGCTGAAGATGCTCCACACCTAGCTGATCTCGGTATCAGCCATGTATGGATGCCACCAGCCTTCAAGGCTACCAACGAAAAAGATGTGGGCTATGGGGTCTATGACCTATTTGACCTTGGTGAGTTCAACCAGAAAGGGACTGTCCGCACCAAGTATGGTTTCAAAGAAGACTATCTTCAAGCCATTCAAGCCCTAAAAGCACAGGGAATTCAACCAATGGCCGATGTGGTTCTCAACCACAAGGCTGCGGCCGATCACATGGAAGCCTTTCAGGTCATCGAAGTTGATCCTGTAGACCGTACAGTTGAACTCGGAGAACCTTTCACCATCAATGGCTGGACTAGCTTTACCTTCGATGGTCGTCAAGATACCTACAATGACTTCCACTGGCACTGGTACCACTTCACCGGTACTGACTACGATGCAAAACGCCGTAAGTCTGGGATTTATCTCATTCAAGGAGACAACAAGGGATGGGCTAACGAGGAATTGGTCGATAATGAAAACGGTAACTACGACTATCTCATGTATGCAGACCTAGACTTTAAACATCCTGAAGTCATCCAAAATATCTATGACTGGGCTGACTGGTTCATGGAAACGACTGGTGTAGCTGGTTTCCGCTTGGATGCCGTTAAGCATATTGACTCTTTCTTCATGCGCAATTTCATCCGCGATATGAAGGAAAAATACGGTGACGATTTCTATGTTTTTGGTGAATTTTGGAACCCAGATAAGGAAGCCAATCTGGACTATCTTGAAAAAACGGAAGAACGTTTTGACCTTGTCGATGTTCGTCTCCACCAGAATCTCTTTGAAGCCAGTCAAGCTGGTGCAAACTATGACCTTCGTGGTATTTTCACAGATAGCTTGGTTGAACTCAAGCCTTACAAGGCTGTAACCTTTGTCGACAACCACGATACCCAACGTGGTCAGGCTCTTGAGTCTACTGTTGAAGAATGGTTCAAACCAGCAGCCTATACCCTCATTCTTTTACGCCAAGATGGCCTTCCATGTGTCTTTTACGGAGACTACTATGGGATTTCAGGGCAGTATGCTCAACAAGATTTCAAAGAAGTCCTTGACCGCCTCCTAGCCATCCGAAAAGATTTGGCATATGGAGAACAAAATGACTACTTTGATGATGCTAACTGTATCGGTTGGGTACGTTCAGGTGCTGAACATCAATCCCCAATCGCAGTCTTGATCTCAAATGACCAAGAAAACAGCAAATCAATGTTTGTCGGCCAAGAATGGGCTAACCAAACCTTTGTAGATTTACTTGAAAACCACCAAGGTCAAGTTACAATTGATGAGGAAGGTTATGGACAATTCCCAGTCTCAGCTGCTTCGGTAAGTGTCTGGGCAGCCAATACAATCTAATACTCTTCGAAAATCAAATTCAAACCTCGTCAACGTCGCCTTGCCGTACTCAAGTACAGCCTGCGGCTAGTTTCCTAGTTTGCTCTTTGATTTTCATTGAGTATAATAGCAAATAATAACCAAGCCAGATCCAATCGGATTTGGCTTTTTTGTATTCACAAAAAGACCTACCCAAATGGATAGATCTTTACTTGATTACAATTTACCTGCTACTGCATCCAACAATTCTTGTATCTTAGCTTGGTTGCTTCCTCCTGCCATGGCCATGTCTGGTTTACCACCACCACGTCCATCGACGATTGGTGCTAATTCTTTGACAAGGTTTCCTGCATGAAGGTCTTTTGTCTTGCTTGCTACAAGAACATTGACTTTGTCACCGATAGCAGCAACTAGGACAAGAAGATCAGAGTAGTCTTTTTGTTTCCAGTTATCTGCAAAAGTACGAAGGGCACCAGCGTCAGATACAGATACTTTGCTAGCAATGTAACGGTGACCGTTGACTTCCTTCACATCCTTGAAGATATCGCCTGCGGCTGCAGCTGCGGCTTTTTCTTTCAATTCAGCATTTTCTTTTTGAAGTTGACGAAGTTGTTCTTGAAGTCCTTCTACCTTGTGAGGTACTTCCTTGACTTGAGGTGCTTTCAAGGTTGCTGCGACTGCTTTAAGAGCGTCCTCTTGTTCACGGTAGGCTTCAAAGGCTTCCTTACCAGTCACTGCCAAGATACGGCGAGTTCCTGATCCAATACCTTCTTCTTTGACAATCTTGAAGAGACCAATCTCAGAAGTGTTGCCAACGTGGGTACCACCACAAAGCTCGATAGAGTAGTCACCGATAGTAACAACACGGACTTCCTTACCGTATTTCTCACCAAAGAGAGCCATAGCTCCCATTTCCTTGGCAGTCTCAATATCTGTTTCAACTGTCTTCACTTCAAGAGCTTCCCATATTTTCTCGTTAACTTGCTGTTCAATCGCACGCAATTCTTCTGCAGTTACAGCTTGGAAATGGGTAAAGTCAAAGCGAAGGAATTCTACTTCGTTAAGAGATCCTGCTTGTGTTGCGTGGTTTCCAAGGATATTGTGAAGAGCAGCGTGAAGCAAGTGAGTCGCAGTGTGATTTTTCATAACACGGTGACGACGATTTGTATTAATTGCCAAGGTATATTCTTGGTTCAAGGCAAGCGGTGCAAGAACTTCAACCGTGTGAAGTGCTTGTCCGTTTGGCGCTTTTTGAACATTGGTCACAGTAGCCACAACCTTACCTGACTCATCCAAGATTTGTCCGTGGTCAGCGACCTGTCCACCCATTTCAGCATAGAATGGCGTTTCCGCAAAGATAAGAGAGGCAGTTCCTTCTGATACAGCTTCTACTTCTGCATTGTCAGCCACGATAGCCACCAATTTAGAAGACAATTGGCTAGCATTGTAGTTGAAGACACTTTCTACAGTAATGTTTTGAAGGGTTTCATTTTGCATACCCATTGAGCCACCCTTGACAGCTGAGGCACGCGCGCGTTCTTGCTGTTCTTTCATGGCTGCTTCAAAACCTTCACGGTCCACAGTCATACCAGCTTCTTCAGCGATTTCTTCAGTCAATTCAACTGGGAATCCATAAGTATCATAGAGTTTGAATACATCTGAACCAGCAATGACAGATTGACCTTTTTCTTTCAAGTCTGCTACGATTCCTTGGGCAAAGTGTTGACCTGAGTGAAGGGTACGGGCAAATGACTCTTCTTCGCTCTTAACGATTTTCTCAATAAAGTCACGTTTTTCAAGCACTTCTGGGTAGTAGCTTTCCATGATTTTTCCAACAGTTGGAACCAGTTTATAAAGGAAAGGCTCGTTGATACCCAATTTTTGACCGTGCATAGAGGCACGACGAAGGAGACGACGAAGGACGTAACCACGACCTTCATTTCCTGGAAGGGCACCATCTCCGATAGCAAATGAAAGAGAGCGGATGTGGTCTGCGATAACTTTAAAGCTCATGTTGTCGCCATCTTGGTCGTAAACCTTACCAGACAATTTCTCCACTTCACGAATGATTGGCATGAAGAGGTCTGTTTCAAAGTTTGTCTTAGCCCCTTGAATAACCGCTACCAAACGCTCCAAACCAGCGCCCGTATCAATGTTCTTGTGTGGCAATTCCTTGTATTCGCTACGAGGAACAGCAGGGTCTGCGTTAAATTGTGATAAAACGATGTTCCAGATTTCGATGTAACGGTCGTTTTCAATATCTTCTGCAAGGAGACGAAGACCGATATTTTCTGGGTCAAAAGCTTCTCCACGGTCAAAGAAAATCTCTGTATCAGGTCCAGAAGGTCCCGCACCGATTTCCCAGAAGTTATCTTCAATAGGAATCAAGTGACTTGGATCCACTCCCACCTCAATCCAGCGGTTATAAGAATCTTTATCATCTGGATAGTAGGTCATGTAAAGTTTCTCAGCTGGGAAGTCAAACCATTCAGGGCTTGTCAAAAGCTCATAAGCCCAAGTGATGGCTTCGTCACGGAAGTAATCACCGATAGAGAAGTTACCCAACATTTCAAACATGGTATGGTGACGTGCAGTCTTCCCTACGTTCTCAATATCGTTGGTACGGATAGCCTTTTGGGCATTGGTAATACGTGGATTTTCAGGAATGATGGTCCCGTCAAAGTATTTCTTAAGGGTTGCTACCCCAGAGTTGATCCACAATAGAGTTGGGTCATTGACAGGAACCAAGCTCACTGATGGTTCTACAGAGTGACCTTTGGTCGCCCAGAAATCAAGCCACATTTGGCGTACTTGTGCACTAGATAGTTGTTTCATATTGTCTCCTTATTTACTTGTTTAATGTGATTGGCTTTCCAGCATTTCCACATAGTCAATCGCGACACAGAGGGAAATGACTAGGTCTGCATAAGCGTCCTCAAGAACCGTTACGGTATAGGTAGAGGTCAGATGGAAGAGTTCCTTCTTAATTTCCGCAATCAACTGATCGCGATCATCCAGCAATTTGAAATTCAAATCCCAGATATTGCCCTCAATATGAAGACCTAGATTATCAAACTCATACTTATCTCTCCAGAAGGTCAACTTCTTGCGAATGACAAAACTCGAGCCATCCCGAAGCTGAATTTCAAAGCGAGGAAGCAAGGTCAAGATTTCTTTACTGATCTGACTAACCTGTTCACCAGTCGCATCATAGATGGTAAAAGTTTTGGGAATCTTAAAAAATGATCCCTCCACCTGATAGGCAGTTTCTCCCCTGTCATCCTTGATAGCGAAGCGTTCGCCTCCAAGACGAAACTTTTGTTTGACAAGAAATGTTTTCATCAACACCTCCAAAAAATCAAAAGACAAGCTCATATCACGAAGGGCGAAAAACCGCGGTACCACCTTCATTCAATGAACTTGTCATTCTCTTGTTCTTATGCAATTGTATGATTGAGTAGCATGACTTCCTAGCTTAGATGGCTCGCAGCACCGCCACTTCTCTGGACTAAGACAACTGAAAATCAATTCTCAACTTTCTTATTATAACGTTTTTTTAAGCTTGCGTCAACTGGGAATGATTCCTATTTAAATAACCCATTACCTACATCTCAGATTACTTTTTCAGAATATATTTTTTCTTACTGCTATCACTCTTTTTATCCCAACTTTTATTCCAAAGTTTTGAATTGTTAAAGATAGCTACGAAAATATTTGCAAATATAAAGAAACCTATAACCAAATGTATGGAATCAGTTGTTAGGTATTGTCTATCCAAACCATCCTTTAGAGAGAATAGTATAATTGTTTCGTTAACAATCAAAAAGGTTGGCCAATAACTTTTTTTGAAAAAAGTAGATATTTTCATTATTTGTTACCGCTTTCTGTAAGGTTAAACTTAGTATACTACTGGGAAAGAAAATAAGCAACTATCATAGAAAAAGATACCGTTACAAAAATTGCCTTTTATTTTTTAAAAAACGAACCAGCTTGACTGATTCGTTTTTTGACTGCTATCTCCTACTTCCGATACATTTTAAATTGTAGGAAGAGGTCGCTATATTTTCCTGTCCATTTATGGTCAAATTTCTCATAAACCTCTAGGTGTTTCATGGTTTCAGCATCAGGATAGAAGGCTTTATCTTCTTTTTTCTCCTCTGGGAGCAATTCCTTAGCTGGTAGGTTTGGTGTTGAATAGCCGACATACTCTGCATTTTTAAGAGCATTTTCAGGTTTCAACATAAAATTGATAAAAGCATAGGCTGCATCTTGGTTTTTGACTGTTTTGGGAATAACCATATTGTCAAACCAAAGGTTGCTGGCCTCGGTCGGAACCACATAGCGTAGATTTTCATTTTTCTCCAGCATTTGGCTGGCTTCACCAGAGAAGGTCACGCCGATAGCAGCATTGTTCTGAATCATGTAGCCCTTCATTTCGTCCGCCACAATAGCCTTGATATTTGGAGTCAGCTTGTAGAGCTTGTCCACTGTTTCTTCCAACTGCTGTGAATCCTTGGAGTTGAGGCTGTAGCCTAGCGAATTGAGTCCTAGTCCCAGTACCTCACGTGCCCCATCAAAGAGCATGATAGAGTTCTTATACTCTGGCTTCCAGAGGTCATCCCAATGCTCAGGCGCCTCATCTACCATGGTTTCATTGTAGACAATTCCCAAGGTTCCCCAGAAGTAAGGAATGGAGAATTTATTGCCTGGGTCAAAGGACTGGTTGAGAAACTCTGGTCCGATATTTTCAAGACCTTCAAGTTTTGAATAGTCAAGCGGTACCAAGAGGTCTTCGTCCTTCATCTTGTTGATCATATATTCACTTGGGATAGCAATATCATAAGTCGTTCCACCCTGCTTGATCTTGGTATACATGGCTTCGTTGGAGTCAAAGGTCTCGTACTGTACTTGGATTCCTGTTTCTTCTGTGAATTTCTCCAAGAGTTCTGGATCGATATAGTCACCCCAGTTGTAGATAACCAGTTTTTGACTATCTCGGCTATTGATTTTACTATCTAAATGCGTCGCAATTCCCCACAAGACCAGGATGATGGCTGCAATTCCTGCTAAAAATGAATAGAGTTTTTTCATGCTTGCTCCTCCTTCTCACGTGAGATAAAGTAATAGCCAACAACTAGGATAATACTAAAGAGAAAGACAAGGGCAGACAGGGCATTGATTTCAAGCGAAATCCCTTTACGAGCACGAGAGTAAATTTCGACTGACAGGGTTGAAAAGCCATTTCCCGTTACGAAGAAGGTCACGGCAAAGTCATCTAGCGAATAGGTGAAGGCCATGAAATAACCAGCAATGATAGACGGAGTCAGGTAAGGAAGCATAATTTCCTTGAACATCTGAAATTGACTGGCACCAAGGTCATAGGCCGCATGAATCATATCGCCGTTCATTTCCTTAAGACGAGGCAAAACCATCAAGACCACGATAGGAATCGAGAAGGCCACATGACTAGATAGAACGGTCAAAAAGCCAAGTGAAAACTTGAGTTGGGTAAAGAGAATCAAGAAGCTGGCACCAATCATAACATCAGGCGCAACCATGAGAATATTATTGAGTGAAAGAAAGGCTTCTTGGTATTTCTTACGAGATTGGTAAATATAAATGGCACCAAAAGTTCCGATAATGGTCGCAATCAAGGCTGACAGGAAGGCCAAGAAAAAGGTCTGAGTCACAATTAACATAAGGCGACCATCGCCAAACATGGTTTTAAAATGACTCAAACTAAAGCCTGTAAAGCTGTTCATGTCGTTGCCTGCATTAAAGGCGTAGCCAATCAAGTAAAAAATCGGCAGGTAAAGGACAAGAAAGACCAGTCCCAGATAAAGGTTGGCAAATTTTTTCATCGCTCTCTCCTTTCCTTGGTCACCCACATGGTGATGAACATGGTCAAGATGAGAATTACACCGATGGTTGAACCCATACCGTAGTTGTCATTTGTCAGGAAGTTCTGCTCAATGGCTGTCCCCAAGGTGATAACGCGGTTCCCACCAATCAAACGAGTCAGCATGAAGAGACTCAAGCTTGGAATAAAGACCGACTGAACTCCACTTCGCACGCCGTTCATAGACAGAGGGAAGATGACATGACGGAAAGTCTCCCACTTGGTCGCACCTAGGTCATAGCTGGCATTGATGAGATTGTTATCCATATCGTCCAAGACATTGAAAATCGGCAAAATCATAAAAGGAAGCTCGATATAGCTTGCGACAAAGATAAAGGAGAAATCGGTAAAGAGCAACTGCTGTGAACCGATTCCGATGAATTCCAAAAATTGGTTAATAGAGCCATTCTGACCAAAAATCCCGATAAAGGCATAGGCCTTGAGGAGCAAATTGATCCAGGTTGGCAGGATAATCAGCATGAGCCAGAGTTGACGGTGCTTGAGACGGGTCAAAAAGAGGGCTGTTGGATAGCTGATAAGGAGGGTTACAAAGGTCACAATCCCTGCATAAAGCACAGAGTTAAAGCTCATTTTGAGATAGGTCAAGTTTTGTGACGCAAAGTAGGATTTGTAATTTTCTAAACTGAACTGGCCTTCGATGTTGAAAAAGGATTGACCGAAAATCAAGACCAAGGGTGCCAATACAAATAGGGCAATCCAAAGCATGTAGGGCACTACAAAGAGTTTAGAGCTTGTTTTCTTCATCTCTTTCCTCCTCGATTGCATTGATCAGACCTGCTTCTTGCTCTTCGATTTCCACGTATTCTTCGATACGAGCATCGAACTCTTCTTCGGTTTCATTGAGACGCATGATGTGGATGTCTTCTGGTTCAAAGTCCAGACCGATTTCCTCACCCACGATGGCCTTACGAGTTGAGTGGATCATCCATTCATTTCCAAGTTCGTCATAGGCGATAATTTCATAGTGGACTCCACGGAAGAGCTGGGTGTCGACCTTAACTTGGAGCTTGCCTTCTTCAGGAAGGGTAATACGCAAGTCCTCTGGACGAATCACGACCTCAACAGGTTCATTTGGCTTCATCCCCCCATCGACCGCTTCGAAGCGTTTGCCGTTAAACTCAACCAAGTAGTCCTCAATCATGGTTCCTGGCAAGATATTTGACTCACCGATAAAGGTCGCAACAAAGTGATTGATCGGCTCATCGTAGATATCCACAGGTGTTCCAGACTGGACAATCTCACCATCATTCATAACAAAAATCCAGTCACTCATGGCCAGCGCTTCTTCCTGATCGTGAGTGACAAAGACAAAGGTAATGCCCAATCGTTGTTGCAGTTCACGCAGTTCGTACTGCATATCTGTTCGTAATTTTAAGTCCAGAGCTGATAAAGGCTCATCCAGCAAGACCACACGGGGTTGGTTGATGATAGCACGGGCGATAGCCACACGCTGGCGTTGTCCTCCAGAGAGCTTGCGGATGGAACGTTTTTCATACCCTTCCAACTGAACCATCTTGAGAACTTCCGCTACGCGTTTCTCGATTTCTTTCTTGTCAATCTTGCGCAAGCGGAGTGGAAAAGCAACATTTTCAAACACATTCATATGTGGAAACAAGGCATAGGATTGGAAGACCGTATGGACGTCACGCTTGTTGGTTGGGATGTCATTGATACGGACACCGTCCAGCAAAATATCTCCTGTCGTCGCATCTAGCAAACCTGCAATGATGTTTAGGATAGTTGATTTCCCTGAACCAGATGCGCCTAGAAGAGTATAAAATTTCCCCTCTTCCAACTCAAAGTTGATGTCTTTGAGAACCTTGGTGTTGCTGTCTTCAAAAACTTTAGAGACGTTTTTGAATTCAATAATTGGTTTTTTCAATTGTCATTTATTCCTTCTTTTTCATAGATTAACAGATCAGGGCTCTGTCAGGCCGCCACTACCTCGTGTAGGAGACTGAACTGCCTACATTCTTCTGCACTGACGATAGGCTTTCACCCCCTTTCCATGATATAGCAGCAGCTTTTCAACTACAGCTTTCTACTTGCTTTCACCTAAAATACGGACCTCTCTCTCAAGAATGACGCCAGAGTGTTCCTTAACTTTTTCAATCACAGACTCAATCAAGTCTTCGTAGTCTTTGGCCGTTCCATCAGCGACATTGATCATAAATCCTGCGTGTTTTTCAGACACTTCAACACCACCGATACGATAGCCTTTTAAGCCAGCTTCTGAAATTAATTGACCTGCAAAATGCCCTACTGGACGCTTAAAGACCGAACCACAAGATGGATATTCCAAAGGTTGCTTGAGTTCACGCAGGTGCGTCAAGCGATCCATTTCTTGCTTGATGACCTGATGGGTTCCTGGGGCCAGGGCAAATTTAGCTGACAAGACAACTGCACCAGACTCCTGAATGGCTGAATGGCGGTAACCAAAAGCCAAATCTTTGGCAGATAGGGTCTCGATTTCTCCATCCTTGGTCAAGACCTTACAAGACTGCAAGATGTGGGCGATCTCGCCACCATAGGCACCCGCATTCATAAAGACAGCACCACCAACGCTTCCAGGAATGCCACAAGCAAACTCAAAGCCAGTCAAACTATGACGAAGGGCAATGCGAGTTGTTTCAATCAAGTTAGCACCAGCTTCAGCTTCGATGGTGTAGCCATCAACGGAAACGTTATTAAGCTTGTCACACAAGATGACAAATCCACGAACCCCACCATCACGAACGATGATGTTGCTGGCATTGCCAAGAACCATCCAAGGGATAGTTTCTTGATTGGCAAATTTAACAACGCGAGCCAACTCAAAACGATTTCGTGGAAAGACCAGATAATCAGCCTCTCCACCTACTTTAGTATAACTATAGCTATGCAAGGGTTCCTTGAAGCGGATATCAATTCCTTCTAAGATTTCAAGCATTTTTTCTTTTACTGACATGATACTCTTCCTTTTACAAAATTCATTCCATTATACCATTTTTAAGACCATTTGACGACCCTAAAAAAGTCTTGGGCTTATTTTAAACAAAAAAAGAGGTTTCCCCTCTTTTTATGATTTTTTACAAAAGATTGCCTTGGTTCCATAGGCAACCAGAACGAGCTCAACTGCTAGGACAACTTCAACCAAGACTGGATTTGTCAACCAGCCAACTTGGACTAGAGATGGTGCCAGATCAAAGAAGGCATGTAGGCCATAGGCTGCTAGGAGATAAATCCATTTCTTCTGGCGAACAGCTTGGTAGACCCAAACAGTCAAGAGTAATTGGAAACCTAGGGCCAAGATTCTCTCAAAACCAAGCAAATAAATCTGCCAGACTGATAGCGACTGGATAGTTTTCAACATATTTTCAGACAGCAATTGCATGACCTGTGGATTCTGAGTTTGAACTGCTGAGAGAACGATGTAGAGATTAATCAAACTAGTAAGACCTAGGAAAATCAACTCCAAGCCACCATGCCCCAGTCCATAGGCTAAAGCGTCTGCCTTTTCCAAACTTCTCTTTTTCTCCAACCATTTGAAGAAAATAAGACGAGCAGTTTCCTCAAAAAATGCTGCCATGGCTAGTCCATAGACAATATAGACAAGTGGATAGTCCTGTAAGAGGGCAATACTGCCGTCTTTTTGAGGATGCAAAACCAAGATATGCACCAATTTTTCCAAAATCTGCGAAGAAACAAAGAAGGCAACAGCCCCCAAGCCCAAGACAGCTAGATTGATCTGGTATTTCTTTTTTGCATACCAAATGCTTCCTATCAAGAAAGCCAGCAACAGCACCATGGTAATAATGATATGAATGGTCATTTTCTTCTCCTATTCTGCCTTTTCAATATCTTTTTTCATCTCGTCAACATTGAACTTAGCAAACAAGTATTGACGGTCTTGAACTGGGAAACGTTGGTCCAATTGGTCAACTGCTCCCACCTCGATAATGCCTTCCTTGATGACAAAGTCCATGACATGTCCACCGAAGGTCAAATCATCTGAAATAAAGTGCAGATGGTAGCCTGCCACACTGACCCCATGGAAAATCTCAGGCGTCCAGAAACCAACGATAGTTCCCGCCACATTGTCGCGACTATATTCCGGTTGATGGGTTGCGACCTCAGCAAACTTGGTATCTGGTGTCGACTTAGGAATCATGCGCACATGCATATGCGAAAATTCACCCCGAATCTTGATAGAGCGAAAAAGATTTTCCCCGTCATAATAAGACTCAATTCGTTCTTCCAATTCCTTGTCTGTCATCTCAAAGCGCTGGCGGAAAATAACTTCTGCCTGATGTGGTACTACTGCTGCGTAAGGAATAAGGGCATCTGGTGATACTTCCACAATTTCTGGCTGATCTCCTGAGCCTTTGGCCTGGTAGGCCTTGCCATCCAATACAATCAATTCCCCATCAATAGAATCCAAGGTTCCCAAACCAAGGTCACCATGCTCTAGCAATTCTCCCACTGTCATGGTACCACCATAAAGGCCAGCCATCAAGGCTCCAAGGGTATTGTATTGAAATAATTTCACTGGTTCCTGCACGTTCTTATCCATTCACTTTCTTATCTGTTATTCTATAAATCTTACTCCTAAGTATACCACATTTGCCCCTAGATGTGAACGAGAGAAACACCCTAGACATTGCCAAGAAGGAAAAAAAAGGGTACAATGTAACAAAATCAAGGGAGGTCTGGAATGAAGAAACAAAGCAAGTACCAAGAGGTCGTTTCCTATCTGAAAAACGGTATCGAGTCTGGACGCTTTCCGACGGGTAGCCGCCTGCCTTCTATCCGTCAACTGAGCCTTGACTTTCACTGTAGCAAGGACACTATTCAACGAGCCCTGCTGGAATTACGGCACGAACAATACCTCTATGCCAAGCCCCAGAGTGGTTACTATGTCCTAGAACAAGGGCAACACCAGGATTTAGAAATCGAAGTCACCGACGAACACGCCAGCGCCTATGACGATTTCCGACTCTGTATCAATGAAACCTTGATTGGTCGGGAAAACTACCTCTTCAACTACTATGACAACCAAGAAGGATTAGAAGACTTAAGACAATCCATTCATAAACTCCTCTTTGACCAAGCTCTCTACTGCAAGGCAGACCAGTTGGTATTGACTTCTGGAACCCAGCAAGCCTTGTTTATCCTTTCTCAAATTTCCTTTCCTAGCCAAGCCAAGGAAATCTTGGTAGAACAGCCAACCTACCATCGGATGAATCGTCTCTTAATTGCTCAGGGCTTGGACTATCAAACGATTGAACGAAGCATTGATGGGATTGACTTGAAGGAACTGGAAGGCCACTTCAAAACAGGAAAAATTAAGTTTTTCTACACCATTCCTCGTTTTCACTATCCTCTGGGGCATTCCTATTCTGAGCAGGACAAACGAGCCATTCTTGACTTAGCTGCCAAATATGGAGTCTATATCGTAGAGGACGACTATTTGGGGGATTTGGACTCTAAAAAGGGCCAGACCTTCCACTATCTAGATACAGAGGAGCGCGTCATTTATATTAAGTCCTTCTCAACCAACCTCTTTCCAGCCCTGCGGATTACGGCACTCATTCTGCCAAATGCTATCAAAGAAGCCTTTGTGGCCTACAAAAATATCCTAGACTACGACAGCAACCTCATCATGCAAAAGGCCTTATCACTCTATATTGACAGTCAATTATTTGAGAAAAATCGTCTGGCTCGCTTGTCCAATCAGGAAACTTACCAAAAACAAATCGAGGAAATCTTAACTAAAACACCTTGTCCCCTTCCTCATTATCCCCTACACGATGGTTTATTGCTCGATCTCAGACAGTATCCTAAAATCGCCAGCCTAAAACACAGTCAGCTGAAATTGGACTTCTTTGAGGAGGCTTACTTGGATGCCTGCCCTTATCAATTTGCCAAGGTATCCTTAGAAAATCTGGAAAAGGTTTTAAACTATTTAAAAGCAGAATTGGAATAACTTCCAACTCTGCTTTTTTCTTATTGTTCAACTTCTGTTAAGGTTGCCGCTTTTTCAAGATATTTTTGGTAGGTACCGTCATCCTTGAGTTTTTGGATAACCTTGTCCACCACTTCTTTCAAATCAGCACTATTTTTTCTAAGGGCAACTGCATTAGCTTCGCCGTCCTTCATCTTCAAGCTGACAGTTGCGACAGCTAAGTCTGCATTTTTAGCAGCATAGCTAAGGGCAACAGGCTCATCCATGTGAACAGCATCTACTTTTCCAGCCTGTAATTCATTAACAGCTTCACCCATATTGGTTAGGGAAGTTAATTGAGCTTTTGGCAATTGTTCCTTGACCATAGCTTCTGGAACAGTCCCTTTTTGGGCTGCAATATTAGCACTTTCAAGGCTAGTTAAATCCTTGTATTTTTCTACATCAGACTTACGAACCAAGAAACTAATCTTGTTTTCATAGTAAGGGATTGAAAAATCAAAGACTTCTTTTCTCTCATCAGTAGCGCTAATTCCTGCGACAGCTAGGTCAGCCTTACCAGTTTGAAGACTAGTCAAGACATTATCAAAACTCATGCTTGAAATTTCCAACTTCACCCCAAGTTCATCAGCGATAGCTTGGGCCATATCAATGTCCGCACCAACTATCTGATTTTTCCCGTCAACCAAGGCTTGGAATTCAAAAGGTGCATAATCAGGACTAGTCGCCACAACTAATTTCCCCTTTTGCTTAATGGCTTCAACAGCTGACTGAGAACCATTCGAACCCGACTGGCAAGCCACTAATAAGAAACTTGCAAGAAAACTACATAAAACAAATATCCATTTTTTTGATTTCATAAATAAACAACCTCTCTGTTAATTTTTGTATAATTATAACGCTATCCAAGTTACTTGTCAAGTATTTTTCTTACATTTTCATAAAATATATTTACTAAAAAATAGAAATACAGTGGTTAGTTTATCTATCTATCTATTGGGAACTTATTTTCAAAAAAATCATTTATCATATCTTGATGCTGCTGGTTTACAATTGCAATATTTTGTATGTCACTATGATCAAAAAATCCTAATTCTAAAGTTTCATCACTTGTAAAAAAATTTGTAGAGATAGAAATTTCAGATGAAACTAAATACAAGATTGTAAGAACTTGAGCCTCATCACCATTCGGATAACTGTCTGAATATTTTGTATAAACATTTAAGAGTTTTTCCACCCTCACTTCAACTCCTGTTTCTTCATAAAACTCTCGCACTAAAGCTTCTAAAGCCGATTCTCCTAATTCAACAGCACCACCTGGTAATCCCCACGTTACTTTATCTGCTCGTTTTTGTAATAAAATTTTTCCTGATTGACTTAATATTCCACAGGTAAAATTTAAAATAATTTTATCTTTTCCAACTTTTTTTCTGATATTCTGTATGTAGTTCATTATTCACCTCTGACAAAGTAAACCATCTATACAATGAAAGCTTACTGTATTAAAAAGTAAGCTTTCACAATAATTTTATCATTTGAATACTTTATAGTTCGACAATCTTACCTGTTTCAAAGTAAACAACCCATTCACAGATATTTTTGGCATAGTCTCCAATACGTTCCAAGAAAGCAATCACTTGGAAATAATCACGACCTGTAACGATGGCATCTGGATTTTTCTTGATTTCTTCTGTAGCCAAATCACGAATGCTATCAAAGTAATGGTTGATTTTTTCGTCCATGGCTGCTACTTCATAGGCCTGGTCAACTGAACCATTGAGATAGAGTTCAAGGGCTGCTTCAACGAAGTTCTTGACATCGCGACCCATTCTCTTGATTTCTTCTTCAACAGCTGGGATGCGTTGCTCCCCTTTCATACGAATGGCTGCTCTTGCAATGGAAACGGCATGGTCACCCATACGTTCCAAGTCAGATACAGCCTTTAAGACTGTCAAAACAGTACGCAAATCTTGAGAAACCGGTTGTTGTAGGGCAATCATTTCAAATGATTTCTTCTCCAATTTCACTTCGTATTCGTTTACTTCTGCATCGTCTTCGATGACTTCTTTGGCCAAATCACGGTCATGCGTAACAAAGGCACGCACTGTTCGATTGATTTGGGATAGCACTTCTTGTCCCATAGCATAGAACTGGTTGTGCAATTTCTCCAAATCTTCTTCAAATTGAGAACGTAACATCATTTATCTCCTTATCCAAATTTTCCTGAAATATAATCTTCTGTTTCCTTGTGTTGTGGGTTGAGGAACATCTTCTTGGTATCGTTAAACTCGATTAAATCTCCATCAAGGAAAAATCCTGTCTTGTCAGAGATACGAGAGGCTTGTTGCATGGAACGTGTAACCAAGAGCATGGTGTATTTATCTTTTAGACCATACAAGGTTTCCTCAATCTTACCAGCAGAGATAGGGTCCAAGGCTGAAGTCGGTTCATCCAAGAGAATGATTTTAGGACTGGTTGCCAAGACACGGGCAACACAGACACGTTGCTGTTGTCCACCTGAAAGCCCGATAGCTGAATCATGCAGGCGATCCTTGACCTCATCCCAGATAGAAGCTCGTTGTAGGGCTTTTTCAACTGCTTCATCCAGAACCTGCTTGTCCTTAACTCCATTGATACGAAGCCCATAAACAACATTTTCGTAGATAGACATAGGGAAAGGGTTTGGTTGTTGGAAAACCATGCCGATTTCCTTACGCAATTCAACTGTATCTGTACGCGGGCTGTAGATGTTGTGGCCGTTGTAAACCACCGAACCAGTTGTAGTCACCTCTGGATTGAGATCCCCCATGCGGTTAATAGCCTTGAGGAGGGTTGATTTCCCTGATCCAGATGGACCAATCAAGGCTGTGATTTCCTTGGGTTGGAAAGATAGGGAAACACTATTCAAGGCCTTTTTTTGATTGTAGTAAACGGACAGGTCTGACACCTGTAAAATCGCTTCTGTCATACTGTTTCCTTTCTATCCAAAGTGTCCTGTTACGTAGTCATTGGTTGACTGTAGTTTGGCATTTTGGAAAATATTAGAGGTCTTATCGTACTCAATCAAGTCGCCCAAGTAGAAAAATCCTGTGTAGTCACTAGCACGCGCAGCCTGCTGCATACTGTGGGTCACGATGATGATGGTAAAGTCCTTCTTCAATTCCAACATAGTTTCTTCCAGCTGGGCTGTTGCAATCGGATCTAAGGCTGACGCTGGTTCATCCATCAAAAGGATATCTGGTTTAACAGAGATAGCGCGAGCGATACAGAGACGTTGCTGCTGACCACCTGATAGGGTCAAGGCTGACTTGTGCAAATCATCTTTGACCTGGTCCCAAAGGGCAGCCTGACGAAGAGAGGTTTCCACAATTTCATCCAAGACTTGCTTGTCCTTAACTCCTGCACGTTCATGGGCAAAAGTGATATTGCGGTAGATAGACTTAGCAAAAGGATTTGGTCGTTGGAAGACCATTCCGATGTGCTTACGCATCTCATAAACGTTGATTTCTGGACGGTTGACATCAATCCCTTGGTAGAGGATTTGACCTGTGACCTTAGCAATATCAATAGTATCATTCATACGATTAAGACTGCGGAGGTAGGTTGATTTTCCTGAACCAGAAGGGCCAATTAAGGCCGTAATTTTATTTTTTTCAAATTGCATATCGATGCCCTTGATAGATTCATTTTTACCGTAGTAAACATGTAAATCCTTAGTAGAGAGGGCCACTTTCTCTTCAGGAAAGGTGATGATATGCTTTTCATCCCAATTATATTTTGACATGGCTTCTCCTTTAGGCAGCGGTTAATTTCTTATGTAGGTAGCTTCCGAGTTTGCGAGCTCCAAAGTTAAAGATGAGGATAAAGATGAGGAGTACGGCTGCAGAACCTGCTGATACGATGGTTCCATCAGGAATAGTACCTTCACTGTTGACTTTCCAAATATGGACGGCCAAGGTTTCTGCTTGACGGAAGATAGAGATTGGGCTAGTTACACTGAGAATATTCCAGTTAGACCAGTCAAGGGCTGGAGCGGATTGTCCTGCTGTATAGATAAGAGCCGCAGCCTCACCAAAGATACGGCCAGAGGCCAAGACGACCCCAGTCACAATACCTGGAAGAGCTTCTGGAATGACCACATGGACAACAGTCTCCCAACGAGAAATCCCAAGGGCCAGACCAGCCTCACGTTGCGTATGGTGAACGTGTTTCAAGCTGTCTTCAACATTACGAGTCATCTGAGGTAAGTTAAAGACTGTCAAGGCCAAGGCACCTGAAATGATTGAAAATCCATACTCAAACTGAACTACAAAGATCAAGTAACCAAAGAGACCTACAACCACAGATGGGAGTGAAGACAAGATTTCAATACAGGTTCTGACAAAATTGGTCACAGGACCTTTTTTAGCATATTCAGCTAGGAAAATCCCAGCTCCCATAGACAAGGGCACAGAAATAATCAAGGTAATAACCAGAAGGAAGAAGGAATTATAGAGCTGAATTCCAATCCCTCCGCCTGCTTGGTAAGAAGATGATTTGCCAGTCAAGAAAGACCAAGAGATGTGGGGCAAACCACGAACCAAGATATAGAGAATCAAGGATGCCAAGATGGCAACGATAATTCCTGCAATTGAGTAGAGGACAGCTGTTGCAATTTTATCTAATTTCTTAGCGTGCATAGTTTTTCTTTCCTCTTTCTTTCGTAATCAATTTAATCACACTGTTGAAGGCCAAACTCATCAAGAGCAAGACTAAGGCCAGTGACCAGAGAACGTTATTGTCAACAGTTCCCATAACGGTATTTCCGATACCCATGGTCAAAACAGAGGTCAATGTCGCAGCAGGTGTTGTCAATGAAGTTGGGACAACGGCTGAGTTTCCAACTACCATCTGAATGGCCAAGGCCTCACCAAAGGCACGTGCCATCCCAAAGACCACTGCTGTAAAAATCCCTGAACGCGCCGCCTTCAAGGTCACGCGCCAGATGGTTTGCCAACGAGTAGCCCCCATAGCCAAACTAGCTTCGCGGTAGTGACGAGGCACCGCACGCAAACTATCGGTTGTCATAAAGGTTACCGTCGGTAAAATCATGACAAAGAGTACGAAAATCCCTGACAGAATCCCAAAACCAGTTCCACCAAAGATACTACGGACAAAAGGAACTACGACCTGCAAACCAATAAATCCATACACAACTGAAGGAATCCCGACTAGCAATTCAATGGCTGGTTGCAAGATTCTAGCACCTTTTGGTGAGACCTCCGTCATAAAGACTGCCGCACCAATGGCAAAAGGAGTTGCGATAAGTGCTGATAGGATTGTGACAATAAAGGAACCCAAAATCATAGGAAGGGCACCAAATTGTTTACCTGAAGGATTCCAAGTTTGGCCAAAGAGGAAATCAAAGATGTTAACCCCATTGACAAAGAAGGTCGACAAACCTTTTTGGGCTACGAAGATCAAAATCATAGCCACGATGATGACAATCAAAGACAGACAGGCAAAGGTCAAGCCTTTTCCAAGTTTCTCTAAACGAGAGTTCTTTGAGGGAGAGAGTAATTTTTTAGCTAATTCTTCTTGATTCATTATTGACTCCCTTCTAGTGCTGTCACCGTTCCTACAGCATCTTTTTGGACCTTCATTTCCTTGACAGAAATATAGCCCATCCCCTTAACGATTCCACTTTGCGCTTCATCTGAGAGGACAAAGTTGAGGAATTCTTCCACCAATTCATTTGGTTGACCTAGGGTGTACATGTGTTCATAAGACCACAAAGGCCAGTTATTGCTTGTAACATTTTCTGCAATTGGCTCATAGCCATTCAATTTCATGCGTTTAACCGAGTCATCCACATAGGCAAATGCTAGGTAAGAAATGGCTCCTGGTGTCTGGGAAACAATGTTTTTGACCATCCCATTTGAATCCTGTTCTTGACTCTGCACGGCAGATTGACCATCCATGACAACACTATCAAAGGTTGCACGCGAACCAGAACTTGCCGCGCGGTTGATAATGGAAATGGCTAGGTCTTTCCCACCGACTTCTTTCCAGTTGGTCACTTGACCTGTGAAGATGCTACGGAGTTGTTCAGTTGTCAGATTTTCAACATCAACTTCCTTGTTCACAATCACTGCCAAGCCCGCTACGGCTACCTTATGGTCCACTAGAGCGGATGCGTTGATACCGTCTTTTTCCTCGGCAAATACGTCTGAATTTCCTACATCAACGGCTCCAGACTGAACCTGAGACAGACCGGTACCAGATCCTCCACCTTGGACGTTGACTGTTTTTCCAACGTGCATAGAGCCAAATTCATCTGCTGCTGCTTCGACCAAGGGCTGAAGAGCCGTTGAGCCAACAGCTGTCATGGATTCTCCACGCTCAATCCAGCTAGCACATCCCGCCAAAGAACCTGCCAGCAAAAGAGCTGCAAGGGATAGAGCGAGTTTTTTCCTTTTTTTCACTGTTTTTCTCCTTGAAAATAATGGTGAATGCTGTGAATTTTTTCAACTATTTATTTATGTTTTTCTTTTTTAAAATTGGGAGCCAACTGAAGTTGCTAGCTTGGTTTTACTAGAAATTTGCTCAGTTACCTTTTCTACCAATTTTGACTTAAAATGAAAGACAATTTGAAAAAAATTCATACTTCCACTATAACATAGACAAGCTACTTTGACTAGCATTTTCACTTGAATCTGAGGCCTTTTGGAAAATAATTTTTCAAAACATTTCCCGTCACCTTAGCAAAGCCCAACCCATTTCCTTGAACCAAAACTTGGTACCAACCATTTGGCAGACTTTCTGCCAGCTGAACGGTTTCTCCAGAGGCATACTTTACAAACCCTTCTTGGTCAATTTCAACCGACTGCTTGACCTGACTCGGTTTCAAGGCTAGACCAAGGGCAAAGCTAGGCTCAAAGCGTTTCTTCTTAAAGGTCCCTAGATGCAGGCCATTGCGAGCAATCTTGAGTTTCCCTAAATCTGGCAAAAGTTCTGGCAGGAGATAGAGTTGGTCACCAAAAGTCTGCAAGATTCCCCTTAGATTGACCTTCAAGTGTTTTTGGGCAAATTCCTGCCACAAGACAACTTGTTCTCGGCTGAGATTGCTCTTACTCGCCTTAAATTTAGATGATGGATTTTCACCTTTAAATTGTAAATGGGCTACAAATTGCCCCTCTCCCTTAAAATGATGAGGATACATCCGAGCCGTTTCTGGCAGGTCAATGCCAGCTACCATTCCATTGATATGTTCAACTGGCAGCAAATCAAAATCATACTCTTCCAGTAGCCAATTGACGATCTCTTCGTTTTCCTCTGGTGCCCAGGTACAGGTTGAATAAACCAGACGACCACCTTGAGCTAGCATGGTTACCGCATCTGCCAGAATTTCTCTTTGCAAGCTAGCACATTGACTCGGATAATCTAAGCTCCAATAGTCCATAGCATCTGGTTGCTTACGAAACATCCCTTCCCCTGAGCAAGGGGCATCAAGGACAATGAGGTCAAAATAGCCCTTAAAAACCTTGGCCAAGCGGTCAGCAGATTCATTGGTCACCACGACATTTGTCGCTCCAAAGCGCTCCATGTTTTCTACTAAAATCTTAGCCCGTTTGCTTGAAATTTCATTGGAAACAAGGAGACCCTCCCCTGCTAGATAGGCTGCCAGCTGAGTTGATTTTCCACCCGGTGCAGCAGCCAAATCCAAGACCTTCATTCCAGGACTGGGCTGGGCTACCTGAGCCACCATCTGGGCAGCGGGTTCTTGCGAATAAACCAAACCAGTAGCATGCTCAGGCGATTTCCCAGACACCTTCCCGTAGTGGCCCCAAGGAGTTTGAGGAATGGCATCAGGAAAGGAAACTGGCGCTTCTTTTAAAGGATTTACCCGAAAGGCCGAAACCGCTTCCTCCTCAAAAGAGGCAAGAAAATCTCTTGCCTCATCTCCTAGTATCTCTTCATATTTTTCAACAAATCCTTCTGGAAATTGCATTTAAGTTCTTTTCCTTTCGTAAATATAGTACTGAATTTCCTCCTGCATCTCAAGAGGTAGCATCATGACCGGCTGTCTGGTTTGAAAATCAAGCGCTTGACCAGATAGGGTCACAACCTCATAGCCCAGACTTTCCCCTAAAATACTAGCCGCAGCATAATCCCATGGTTGCAGATAAGTGACATAGGTCAACAAATGCCCTGACAAAATCTTGGCAAAACTAATGGCTGCACTCCCATAGACACGTACACCTAGGACAGCTCGACCCAAATCAGCCAAGCCCCATTCATTGGTTTCCAACATACCACTATTCCCTGCAATGAGAAAATCTCCAAGTGGTTTTGCTTTAAAGGGAGCTAGGGGCTTATCATTTAGACAAACTGGAAATTCCCCACCACCGTGGTAACAATCCCCTTTGACCACATCATAAATGAGACCAAACTGGCCTTGACCATTTTCAAAATAAGCCATCATAACAGCAAAATCTTCCTTCTGGGCTACAAAGTTATTGGTCCCATCAATCGGATCAATGACCCAAACCTTTCCTTCTTGAACCGAAGCTTGCAGACAACCTTCTTCAGCACAAATCTTATCCTCAGGATAACGGGATAAAATCTCACCCACCAATAGTTCCTGAACTTCCTTGTCCAGTCTGGTCACCAAGTCTGTTGGAGAGGACTTGGTCTCAACACGCAAGTCTTCCTGCATATGGTCAAGGATGTACTGGCCCGCCTTCTTGACAAGCTCTTTGGCAAATTCAAATTTACTTTCCAAGAGAAATCTTTCCTTCCCCTTTTTCCTTGGCAACCTGAACTGCTCGGTAAAGCGAATAGCCACTAACCGTTTCAAATTCTCGCCCCAAACGTTTCTCTTCACTCTTGCTTGGCACGACCGCTTTGAATCCCTTATAGGAGTCCAGTAACTTTTTAGCCTCTACCTTGCCTTCATAGGCAGCTTCAACATCATTAAAAAAAGAAAGCACTGAAGCAAGTTCTTCAGTGCTCCACGACAAATCTAGTGGGTAACTATACTGTTTGTTCATTAACTAATACCAGCTCTCATTCTTGCTTCTTTTAGTTCTTGCTTACGGTAACTACGAGGGAGAAAAGCACGAATCTCATCCTCATTAAAACCGATTTGCATACGTTTGGCATCAATAATAATGGGACGACGCAAAAGACTAGGATGCTGCTCAATCAAATGAAGCAATTCCGATACCGAGATACTCTCTACATCAATATTCAATTTTTGAAAAATTTTTGAACGAGTTGAAATGATGTCATCAGTACCATTTTCGGTCAAGGAAAGGATGTGTTGTAATTCTTTTCTTGTTAAAGGACTGGTCATAATATTGTGTTCCTCAAAGGGCACCTTATGTTTTTCTAACCAGGCCTTAGCCTTACGACATGAAGTACAGCTCGGTGATAGAAATAGTGTAATCATGCTTTTCTCTTCTTATCTATACTTTGCTAATTCTATTATACAAAAAAATAAAGCGCTTGACTAGATATTTTTAGAAAAAAAAGCCTATTTTTTCAAGAAAAATAGACTGTTTGCGAACGATTGAGGTAAGGTAGATTTAGTTAATTCACTCTTGACAATCGTTTCGAATCACATACCTAATTGATTTACTCAAAATAAGAACATCTTTAGTATTATTTCCTACGACTTTTCAGGTATAGAAAACCAAAGAAGCTTTCATAGAGTGCGAAAAAGAGGAGGAAGGCATGGAGGAAAAAGGTCTCTGGCAAAATCAGAATAACAGGATCCTTGGCTGGATCAAAAAGCCAGGTATCATCTCCCACAAAGAGAATTTGATGAAAAAGGGTAAAGAATTGATCAAAATCAATCAAAACTCCTCCAAGTCCAATCAGCAAAGGCAAAACCACTAGGGCCAGGAGCCCTTTACTAAATAAAGATAAAAAGCCCTTTTTCACAATCTTATTGACAAAGAAATAGAAGCTTGGTAGTGTCACAAGGGCAATTAATTGAACTAGGTGAAAGAGGTCTTTGACCACCGCAAAGTGGTGCAGACCAGCTGCTGACGAACGAAAATCAGGCATCTGCAAGTCCTGACTAAAAGGATTGGTCAGGTAATTCATCAAGATATGAAAGTTGTACTGAATAGTTTCTGGTTTTAGATAGACTCGATCCGTTAAGTTCAGCCACTGAATTTCCAGCGGATAAAAAATCCAAGCCAAATAAATGGTCAGAAGGATGGAGAGGGAGAGGAGAAAGAGCATAGAGCTCCAAAAGGTCAGTTTAGTTTTCATCAAAGTTCCACTCCGCAAGGCTAGAAACCACATGTGTCGGTGCGATTGGCAGGTCTGCTACTTCTTCTGCCTTGGTAAAACCTGTCGTCACCAAGAGCGTTGGAATACCATTGTCAATCCCTGCTCGAATATCAGTTAAATAGTTGTCCCCAACCATAATCAACTCTTCACGTTCCAAACCTAAGTGCTCAACCGCCTTGTCCATAATGATGGCATTGGGTTTTCCAATATAAACAGGCTTCACTCGTGTTGCTACTTCAAGTAGCGTAATCAGTGAACCAGCACCAGGCAAAAGACCACGCTCTGTCGGGATATTGAGGTCAGGATTGGTTCCGATAAAGTGAGCTCCCTTTTGAATGGCAAGAGTTGCTATCGCAAATTTTTCATAGTCAACTTGCCAGTCCAGGCCTACTACCACATAGGCAGGATTATCCTTTTCTTCCACATAACCAGCCGCCTTGATGGCTTCCTTGAGCCCTGATTCTCCGATGACATAGACCGTCTTTTCCAGTCCCAAGTCATTCATGTAGTCGATGGTGGCCAAAGTCGCTGTGTAGACAGTCGACAGGGGCGTATCGATATTAAAATTCTGAGCCAGCATCTCCTGAACACTCTCTGGAGTGCGGGTTGTATTGTTGGTTACAAAGAGATAGGGGATGTCTCGCTTTTGCAATTCATGGATAAAAGCCTCTCCTGCTGGGATTCTGTCTTTCCCCTTATAAATCGTTCCGTCTAAATCAATTAAATAGCCTTTATATTTCATATTTTTCTCTAATCCTTCTTCATTTCTTGCCAAGTGATGATAGCTTGGGCATTAGTAGCCCCGTCGCTTGTAATCTCATGTTTGCTTTCCAGTCCAGTCCGTTCAACAGCCGATGTAACCACCCCACCTGGTCGAACTTCCTTGACATACTTGAGGTTGATTTTCTTGGGAATATATTGGGTCAAAAAGTCCGCTCCCATGACCTCAAAAATCCAGTCCAAGTATTTACTGTTATTGACATGACCATTCATATCTAAATCGTAAAAACGGACATGGTAATCCTTGCTGACTGGCTCTTCTAGATTTGCATACTTTGGTCCACGAATAAGCTTTTTATCAAAATCAGACTGGTAAGGAGCTACAATCTCAGGTTCAACAGCACGGACTTTTCGACTGTCTCGGTCCATGAGAACAAAGGTCGCCAACATGCGAATGATTTCTTGACCTGCTTCATCATAAATGGTAAAGCGACGGTAGCAAAAGAGCCGATTGTAACTCAAAGCTTCCGTTTCGATGGTGATTTCTTCCGCAAAACGAGGCAAACGAACCACCTCAATATCATAGTCTGTGATAATCCAGACCAGATTATAGTCTTCCAAAATGGCCTTATCACTAACTCCCAGCTCAATCGACTGCATCCCTGAAACTTGTAGGGAAAGCAAAATCACATCTGGAAGCTTGATATGACCGTTCATATCAGCCATATCAAAAGGAATTTTCATTTTCATTTGATAAGTTAAGCCCATGATCCTACTCCAAAATAAATCGTTCTGCTACGGTGTCTCCCAAAAAGAGACCTCTCTTTGTCATACGCACGCGGTCACCGTCTATTTGCATGAGACCTTGTTGAACCAAGTTCTTGACAATTTCTCCATAAAGTCCATCAAAAGACCGTCCAAATTTTTCTTCAAATCGCGCCATAGAGACCCCTGATTTCTTGCGGAGGCCCAAGAACATTTCCTCTTCCATTTGCTCCTTTTGACTCAGGTGCTCTTCTGTGATGCGAGCATTGCCTTCCTCAACCGCATTAAGATAATGACGAATCGGACCATGATTTTTATAGCGCACTCCGTTGACATAGCCGGATGCCCCAGCACCGATGCCATAGTATTCAGCATTGTCCCAGTACATGAGATTATGGCGACTTTCAAAACCGGGTTTGGAAAAATTGGAAATCTCATAATGCTCAAAACCAGCTCGCTCCAGCTCTGCAATGATGTACTCAAACATCTCAGCTTCCAGTTCCTCCTTAGGCAGAGGCAATTTTCCTCGTCGCATACGGTTCATAAAGACCGTATGATTTTCCAAAATTAAGCTATACAAACTCATATGGGGAATCTCCAGTCCAATGGCCTTAGCCACATTGTCCTTGACCTGCTCCATGGTCTGACCAGGCAGTGCATAGATCAAATCGATGGAGATATTGTCAAAACCAGCCAGTTTCAGACGATCGATATTTTCATAAATATCCTTCTCCAAATGACTGCGCCCAATCTTTTTCAGCATCTTATCATCAAAGGTCTGCACACCTAGCGAAACACGATTGACAGCCGAGTTCTTCAAAACCGCAATCTTATCCGCATCCAAATCGCCTGGATTGGCTTCAATAGTCAATTCCTCCAAGGCAGACAAGTTCAAGTTTTTAGTCAAGCCCTTCAATAACATCTCTAGTTGCGAAGCTGACAAAGCTGTTGGTGTGCCACCACCAATGTAGAGAGTTCGCAACTTTTGAATATCATAAGAGCGAAACTCTTCTAACAGATGCTCTAAATAACTATCTACCGGCTGATTCTTGATAAAAACTTTTGAAAAGTCACAATAATAACAAATCTGGGTACAAAACGGGATGTGCACATAGGCTGACGTTGGTTTTTTCTGCATAGTACTTATTATACCACAAAAGCGAACAATACTTAGAATTCCGTTTAACAAAATCCTAGCATTGTTCGCTTTTTTTATCTAATCATTCTTTGTAGTTTATGGATAAAGCAACTATCAGAATCAATCTAGTTTGTTGTTAAAACACAAAAGAATAAATGTTCATTTGACTAAATTTTTAGTCTTCTTTTTTCTTGCGAGCTACAAGTCCAAATCCACTCAATAGTCCAAGAAGTCCTAGAGATGCAAGAGCAGCATTTGATTCTGTTCCTGTATTTGGCAATACATTTTGAGAATCATTTGACTTAGCTCCATTATCATTAGTAGTCTTAGTATCTACCTGATCAGCATTCGGAGTTGGAGTTGTTGGTGTTACCTTAGCTGGAGTTTCTACTGGAACTTCCACAGCTGGTTTACCTGGTTCAATAATCTTACCTGTACCCGGAACTTTACCGTCTGGTAATTCGCTGTTTGGTACTTTACCTTTACCGTCTTCACCGATTGTAACAGTGATTGGATTACCATCTTTACCTGGGATTTCTACCTTAGTTCCTGGTGGGTATGTTGAGCCATCTGGTTTCTTAGGTGTTACAATCGCATTTCCATTTGGTTGTTGAGTAATTTCAATCTTACCTGGTTTTTCAGTGACTGGTGTTTCTGGTGTTACCTTAGCCGGAGTTTCTACTGGAACTTCCACAGCTGGTTTACCTGGTTCAATAATCTTACCTGTACCCGGAACTTTACCGTCTGGTAATTCGCTGTTTGGTACTTTACCTTTACCGTCTTCACCGATTGTAACAGTGATTGGGTTACCATCTTTACCTGGGATTTCTACCTTAGTTCCTGGTGGGTATGTTGAGCCATCTGGTTTCTTAGGTGTTACTGTAACGTCACCTGTCTTAGGATCTTGTTCAACATCTACTGTTGGTGTAAGTTTTTCTGGTGGTGTTACTGTTACAGTTACTGGGACTTCCTCTGTTGATCCATCTGGGTATCTTACGAGAACTTTGCCTGTTACTTTATCCCCTGAATTCTTATCTGATGGAATGGTTACCGTTACTTTGCCTGTAGTTTTATCTACTGTGATGTTTCCTGGTGTGCCACTTGTGTAAGTTGTTCCTGTTGGGATTTTCTTACCGTTTGCTTCACTTACTGGAATCTCTACTGATGAGCCTGGTTTACCACTTCCGTCATTGTACTTCGGTGTGTAATCATCTTTATCAAGGTTGACTACTGTTACAGTGACTGGGACTTCCTCTGTTGATCCATCTGGGTAGCGGACAAGGACTTTGCCTGTTACCTTATCCCCTGGATTCTTATCTGATGGAATGGTTACCGTTACTTTGCCTGTAGTTTTATCTACTGTGATGTTTCCTGGTGTGCCACTTGTGTAAGTTGTTCCTGTTGGGATTTTCTTACCGTTTGCTTCACTTACTGGAATCTCTACTGATGAGCCTGGTTTACCACTTCCGTCATTGTACTTCGGTGTGTAATCATCTTTACTTGGACGTCCTACGACTACTGGAACATTTACTGTATCATGTGAACCATCTGGGTATGTTGCTTTCACTACCGCATTTCCGACATTACCTGATGTATTTGTTGACGGTTTACTTTGTACCGTTAAAGTTCCTGGAGCAAAGTTTTGTACTTTAGCCTTCACTTCATCATCCGTAATGTTATGGTTATACGGAACTGTTAAGGTTTCTCCTGTTGGGTTGTGAGCGTCCGCTTGGCTTCGTACTGTAATTCTAATTTGTTTTGTAGTTAAACGATTATTTTTATCGTACGCCTTAATTGTTACAGTATAATAACCTACTCCTGCTGTTGGTGTTCCTGTAATTTGGTTGTTAGCATATCTTAATCCTGTTGGTAAATTAGTTACTTCAATAGGATTATTGTCGCGCATTCCTACTCCACCTGTATTATCTACAGCTGTTACAGGGATTGGTGTGATTGGTTCGTTTTTAGTTACTGTTGCGCTTTCCGCTGTAATTGTTGGTCCTGTTACGTCGGTTACTGTAACTGGTACATTTACATTGTCAAATGTTCCATCTGGGTATGTTACTTTCACTACCGCATTTCCTGCGTTTCCTGCATTCGCTGTTGATGGTCTACTTACAATTGATAAAGTTCCTGGGCCTGCATTACTTACTTTTGCTTTTAATTCCGCATCTGTAATGGTATGGTTTTGATTTACAGTTAATCCTGCTCCTGTTGGATTATGAGCGTCCGCTTGGCTCCGTACTGTAATTGTGATTGTTTTTGTAGCCATATTCCCATTTTTGTCATAGGCTTTAATGGTTACTGTACTATTTCCAGACGCTCCAGTTGGCGTTCCTGTAATTCGATTATTCGCGTATGTTAATCCTGATGGTAATCCTGTTACTTCGATCGGATTATTATCGCGCATTCCAACTCCACCTGTATTATCTACAGCTGTTACAGAAATTGGAGTGATTTGTTCACGGCTTGTTACTGTAGCATTACCTGCTGTGATTGTTGGTGGTATATTGTCACGTTTAGTTACAGTAAAAGTAAAGCTCACTGGTGTCGCTCTGTGATTAGCATTATCCGTAGCATTAAAAGTAATTGTATTAGTCTTACCAACATCTTCTGCCGTTGTTGTAATCGTAATAGTTCTTATTTTTTCAGTATCAGTGTCTGTTGGTGAAGTTACAGATGCTTTCCCTGAAAAGACCCTAGTACCGTATTTTGTTAGAAAATCATTAGCATCAAGATTAACATGTTTATCATCTCTTGCTGTTACTGTGAAGGTTACAGTTTGTCCTTCAACTACTGTTTGATTAGCTGGTGTAATAGCTAATGTTGGCGCTTGTGTATCTGGTGCTTCTGTTGGTGTAACTGGATCACTTTTCTCAGAAACTACAACTCCGCCATTGTCAACCGTTGTTTCAGCTTTAAGAGGATTTCCTGGTAAAGCTCCTGAAACCGTAATTCTTGCAGTTGTCCCATTTGATGTCCCTTGTCCAATTACACGATCTCCATCATATAATTTTACAACAGATCCATTTTTAACCCCGCTACCTACATTAACTTCTATCGTTTGATTTGTTAAGCCTTTTTTGTTCACTACACTCGTTGTAATCGTCGGCTTTTTAGGGTTAACCGTAAAGTTAACTCTTCCATCAGATCCTGAATTTACGTCTTTTGATGTAGATCCATCTTGGTATCTTGCAATGGCTGTATAAGTGAACTTCCCAGCATTTGCTGTACTTGGAGAATTATTTCCTTCCCAGCTCCAGCTCATTCCAGCAGGGAAATCTCCACTACCTTTACGCGTAATATATTTATCCGCTACAGGATTACCTGAGTTTGGAATTGCATCTCCTACAACTTTTGTATGAGAGCTACCTTGGATAGGAGATAATTGTGCGTCAGTTTTTGTTGTTAAACGAGTACCTGTTGCCCCCATAATATAAGACTGATTCGTAGTGCTTCCTTTTGTTGTTGTGGTTGCATAGACACGACCATATTGCGCTGCTTCTTCACGAGTCACATTATCTCTAAGTTTAATCTTAGCATGCATGTGCACGGCATAATCAGTGCTTTCTGATCCGGCCTTAATTCCCAAGTAATATGATGCGCCTGGATATCCACCGTTTTTATTTTTTGTAAGGGTATTTAACGTAGGGTCTGTTTGATTGTTCTTGAATACATCCCAACGCTGGTTATCACGATACACTCCTGACCTTGGATCATATATTGTTCGTCTATCATTATTAAAGATATTATAGTTCTGGTCCCAAAATTTCGAGATATTAGCTGTGTTCCCATATTGATTAAATGCTTCAAATCCATCAGAAAGTTTTTTACCACTATTTGGATTCTTAGGACTATAACGTGTGAAACTTAGGTCTTTTATTGTATTAGACTTATAAGTTCCATCACCGTTAAGATCCATGATATTAAATGGACCTTGGAAATAGTATTCTTGCTGGTATGAATATGTTGTCATCTTTTTACCATCGTTATTGAAGAAGACATCATAAACAATCCATTTACCTTCACGATCTTCTACATAGGTTGCCTTAATATCAGTCTTATTTCTGGTAAACTCAGGATTATCATTTATTGTTTTTCGTCCACCGTTATCTCTCGGGTCGACAGAAGCGAAATATTTGACATTGGTTATGGCACCTTGATTAATTTCACCATTTGCTCTGAATTGAGTACCTTGACCCATACTTTGACCATTTCGTGGGTCATTTTTACCTGAAGTCAAACGAAGGGTAGAAATTTTAACAGAGTTAAACATTCTCTTCACACGTTTTGTCATATCTTCAACATCGTTCAGAGAAATTGTTGTATTCTGAATAACCCCTTGAGCTAATACCAAGAGTTCGTTGGCTTTTTTCAACACTTCTTTAGTTGTTTCATTTTCAGGCAAATCAAGAAGCGCAGCTTGTAATTGATCAGTATATAATTTTAAAGATTCTTTTTTCTATGTTGTGCTTTTATCAGCTTCCTTGTTTTGAGAAGTAGATTTTTCAGCTTCACCTAGTTCAGAAGTAATTTTATTATCTTTGACTTCAGTCTTGTTCTCAGTTGCAGTTTCTTGAACCTTGCTTGATTCTTTAGTAGCATTTGATAAGACAGTTAAGTCACTTTCTAAAAGGGAAAGTAGTTCATCTACATCCTTCTGCGTTGCAGTATCACTATCTAGTAGGGCTTGCCCTTTTTGAACTCTGTCCTTAATCGGAGAAATAACTGACTTGTCAAGATCTGATTTCGATGAAAGAGTAGTATTTAACTCTTCAACTACTTTTTTTAATTTCGCTTTATCAATAACTATGACAACGCTTTCAATATTGGTTGTAGTCTTATTTTCCGAGGGATTCTGTGCAGCTTCTACTTTGATAGCAGTAGGTTGTTGAATCTCTGCGAGTGATTTATTCTTCTCTTTTTGATTATGCACATCTGTGGTATTTTGTGAGTTGTTTTCAATCACACTATCCGCACTAGCAACACGCGCACCCAAAAACATCAGTGCTGCAACAGCCACTGACGCCGCACCAAAGCTATATTTACGAATAGAGAAGCGTAGAACCTTTTCACGTTGGTGACGCTTTACTCTACTTAGTGAATTCGATTTGTTTTCCATTTTTCCTCCTTATGTCAAAACACAAAATCAAATTAAAAAGCAATTTTTATAGCTAATCCCAAGTAGGAATATAACCATAAAAAATCACTATGATGAGCATTTTACACATCACAGCTATCACAGCTATCACAGCTATCACAGCTATCACAGCTATCACAGCTATCACAGCTATCACAGCTATCACAGCTCGATTATACCACAATCAACATATTTAATCAAATATGTAGCGTTATACTGATTAAAATTATAGGAAAATGCATATTTAAATATAATATTATAAACATATTAAAATATTGTGTAACGAAAACAAATCTATTCATAGAAAAAGTATACTAATTTCTTTTTAATCAAGGTTTTATCCACATAAAAAAGCTCTATAATATTTGTAGTGGGTAAATCCCCTATAGATATTATGGAGCCTATTTTGTTGTAGAAAAAAAGTCCCATAAGATCTATAATGAAAAGCGACAAAACAACTCATTAGAAAGATTCATATGGAACAATTACATTTTATCANAAAACTNCTNGATATNAAAGNCCCAAANATCNANATTNTAGATATCATCAATANGGATANNCACAANGAAATCATCGCTAATCTCGATTATGAGGCTCCACATTGTCCTAATTGTGGAAGTCTAATGAAGAAATATGATTTTCAAAAACCTTCTAAGATTCCTTACCTTGAGACGACTGGTATGCCTACCAGAATTCTTCTTAAAAAACGCCGTTTCAAATGCTATCATTGCTCGAAAATGGCGGTCGCCGAAACCTCTCTCGTCAAGAAGAATCATCAAATCCCTCGTATTATCAACCAAAAAATTGCGCAAAAA
>NZ_RJNZ01000004.1:0-107291 GCF_003942865.1 Streptococcus mitis
CACCTACTTCTTCATAGGGTTCTTTATCATATCTTCGTTTTTGACTTTCTTGCTTACGGATATAGTCTAGAATTCGATTCCGGAACTTAGTCTTAAAATATCTCCTTAAACGAGGAATATCTTCTATTATTCCTTCTTCTCTACTAATCAATTCATGTAAGCAAATCATCCCCTCTTGATCCCAATCAGATAACTCCCATAAATGAAGATGATATTCATTTCTACACTTATATACAATCCCCTGGACTTTTTCATACAATTCTTTAATCATAATGTTCCCCTTTCTAGATACAGTCTAACAAATAATGAAGCTAATCGGGGCCATTTCGCCTATTCTCTTCCATTTAGCGCCTCAACTGCACAAAAAAAGAGAGGACATGCCTCTCTCAGAGTTATTTTTCGTCATTCATTTTTGACTTCACTTCATCATAAGATAATGCATGTGATTCCTCTTCTACTGTTTCAGGCATCTTTCCTGTTTCGTAAAGAGATTTAATTTGCGTACTATCCAATGTTTCGTATTTCAATAATGCTTCTGCAATCAACTTGTGAGTTTCACGATTTGACTGAATAATTTCAGCAGCTTTATTTCGTGCTTCATTCAATAATGAACGAACCTCTTCATCAATTTCATAAGCTGTTTGCTCCGAAATTGATTTTTGAGGGCTCTGTGCACCAAACATGGCATGGTTTCCTTCATATTGTACTGGGCCAAGTTTTTCACTCATACCGTACTCTGTAACCATTGCACGCGCCATCTGTGTAGCTTGTTCAAAGTCGTTTGAAGCTCCTGTCGTTTGGACATTAAAGATAATTTCCTCAGCAACACGTCCACCCATCAAGCCAGCCAATTGCTCTTTCATATCTTCTTTAGAAAGAAGCATTTGGTCTTCCTTAGGAAGTGCAATCATATATCCGCCGGCACGTCCACGTGGTACGATGGTAACTTTATGAACAACACGGGCATTCGACAAGACTAGACCAACAATGGTATGTCCTGCCTCATGGTAAGCAACCAATTCTCGTTCTTTTTGTGAAACTGTCTTATCTTTCTTAGAAGGTCCAGCAATAACTCTATCTTCTGCTTCATCAATATCTGAGGCATCAATTATCGATTTATTGCGACGAGCAGCAACTAAAGCCGCTTCATTCAAGACATTCTCTAAATCAGCACCAACAAAACCTGGAGTTTGTTGAGCAACTAATTTCAAATCTACATCTTCTGCTAAAGGCTTGTTCTTAGCATGAACTTTTAAGATTGCTTCACGACCTTTAACATCAGGGCGACCAACCAAGACTTTTCTATCAAAACGTCCTGGACGAAGAAGGGCAGGGTCAAGTACATCTGAACGGTTTGTAGCAGCAATGACAATAATCCCTTCATTTCCCTCAAAACCATCCATCTCAATCAAGAGTTGGTTCAAGGTTTGTTCGCGTTCGTCATTACCTCCGCCAAGACCAACTCCACGTTGACGTCCAACAGCATCAATTTCATCGATAAAGATAATGGCTGGCGCTGCTTTTTTGGCATCTTCAAAAAGAGAACGAACACGACTTGCACCAACTCCGACAAACATTTCTACAAAGTCCGATCCTGAGATACTAAAGAATGGAACACCTGCTTCTCCAGCAACTGCCTTAGCAAGCAAGGTCTTACCTGTCCCCGGAGGTCCCTCTAAAAGAACACCTGCTGGAATACGGGCCCCAAGTTTTGTAAATCGTTTTGGATCTTTTAAGAATTCAACAACTTCAACTAGTTCTTGTTTTTCTTCCTCAGCTCCAGCAACATCTGAAAATCTTACTTTAATATCTTCTTTATTTGCGGCTTTAGCCTTACTACGTCCAAAACTCATTGGGTTACGGCTATTATTTCCTCCCATATTTCCCATCATAGAGAATAGGAAGAAGAATAGAATACCGAATGGCACAATGGATACAAGAATATTAATCCACATACCACTTGAACTTTCATGCTTAACAGTTACTTCCGCCTTATGGTCAGAAGCAAGTTTTTGCAATTCTGATACTGTAGTATCTGAAGGAAGAATAATACTTGAAAATTTCTCTACTGTTGTAGCAGAAGGAGAAAAGAACTGGATGCCTGTTTCTTCTTTACTTGTTTTAGGATTTTTATAAACACCTGAAACTTCGATAACACTGCCATTTGGTTGGTAAGTCAATTCTTTTACATTGTCATCGGTAATTTCTTTTACCAATTCTGTATAATTAATTTGCTCACTTTTCCCTGCAACACTACCTGTACTAAAATACTGGTAAGCTGTAACTAGGAAAAAAATAAGTAATAACCATAGAAAAGGATTTTTAATTAAACCATTATTTTGTTTTTTCATTAAAAATTGTTCTTTCTAATTTGAATATACTTCTTCTTTCAATACTCCAACATAAGGAAGGTTACGATAGTTTTCTTTGTAGTCTAAACCATAACCTACTACAAACTCATTTGGGATAGTAAAGCAGGTATAGTCTGCCTCAATTTCTACAACACGTCCTTCTGGTTTATCCAACAAGGTTGCAATTTTAACAGAAGCAGCCTCTCTTGCTTTAAACATATCTCTTAAACTCTTCAAAGTTTGACCTGTATCAATGATATCTTCTACAAACAGAACATGTCTTCCTTTGATATCTTGAGTCACATCTTGCTTGATATTAATGACACCGCTACTTGCTGTTCCACCATGGTAGCTAGAAACCATCATGAAGTCCATTTCAATATGTGTATCAATATATTTGACCAATTCAGCCATAAAAGGAATAGATCCTTTTAAAATCCCAATTAAAATCGGATTTTTTCCTGCATAATCCTTTGTTAATTGAGCACCTAATTTTTTTGCAGCTTCTGTAATTTCATCGTGTGAAACGAGGATTTTTTTAATATCGTTTTCTAACATTTTTTTACCTATCTATTTTTTCTATATAAAGTACAGTGTTCATTATATCATTTTTCGTGTTTTTACTCAAATTACTGGTCGCAATTCCCAAAATTGAAACAATTTCACCAAATTGCTCAATAATCAGAGCAGATTTTCGCTTTTCCATAGGGATTTTCAAATCAATAAATAGACGTCTGAGTTTTTTTCTATGCCCATTTTGAATCAAAACATCTCCTGTTTTTCGATGACGAATATGTATAAATGTTTCGCGTGAAACAGGTATTTGTTGAATTGATTCACCTTCTAAAGGAAGTCCAAAGGAAAATAAATATCCTTGGTAAGATACCTGATTTTGATAGTGTAACACAAGTTCATATTCCTTTTCATCAGACTGAGGACTGATTTTACAAATCTGAAAATATTGGTACTCTTTTATCAATTCATAGCCATTTTTAAGTGGGTGACGATACTGGCTTTTAGTTTTTAAAATTTGCCGAACTTCTTCAAACTGAGCTTTTGTAAGATTCAAATCTGGAAAACGATTCAGGTAAGTTTGAAGTAAAACTCTTTGTGTCGACTCAGAGTAAGACAATAGCTGCTCTAAATTTTCTACATCAATATTCTTTGATAATTCAGCTATTGCCAAATCATAATCTAAAATTTCATTTCCGAGGCTTAAGATTGCATCCCTAAATCGAGGATTTTCTTTTTCTAATTCTGGTAAATAAGAGTTTCGAATACGATTTCGAAAATAATGATTTTCTTTATTTGATATATCTTCAAAATGAAAAATTGATGGGAAGTCTTTTTTATGAAATTGCAAGAAGGGACGAATCATTTCTATATCCCCGACTACTTGCTTCTCCTTAATTCCTGATAGATAGCGCAAGCGAGTACCTCGAATCAAGCGCATCAAAATCGTTTCCACCTGGTCATCAGCATGGTGGGCAGTGACTAAGGCTGTTGCACCTGTCTTTTTCATGACCTCTTGAAAAAAATCATAACGAAAATCTCGAGCCCGCGCTTCTGAAAATTCTCCTGAAAAATTGCTGATATAAATAGGAAGCTCTGCTTCAGCAGCTAACTTCCTTAATTCCTGTTCTTCCCAATCTGATTCTACTCTCTGCTTATGATTCACATGAACTAGAATCAATTCAATTTCTAACTCTTTTTGATAAGTAGATAATACCTTAAATAGAAACATAGAATCTAATCCACCAGAAAGAGCAAGCACCACCTTAGCATGTTTTTTAAAATATCCTCTCTTGAGACAATGATTTAAAAAATCTTGTTCCATCATTTTAGAACCTCATAAACATCCTTGGCTATCTTAGAAATCGTATCATAATCAGAATTCTTAGTGAAAATAGAAAGAACAAATGGAGAATCTGCATAGACAACACCCGTATCATGCTCAAATTCGTCCGCATCTCCAATTTTATGAGCTACCTTCACAGAAACACCTTTGGCAATTCGCTCATTATCAAAATCTGTTTTAGTCAAAGATTCCAATACAAATCCATTTTGATTATAAATGGCTTCCATAACCTTCCCAGCCATCTTGGAAGAAATCAATTTTTCTTTTGAATCCCAATCATTTCCCATAATAGCAGACATCTTGGATTTGAATGTGGCATCAGATTGGTTTGAAATGTAATATCCCAATATGTTATGAGCTACATTGTCCGATTCTTTAGATACTTTCGTTATTAAGTCCTTGAGAGAATACTCTTTATTATCCTCTTTTTTAGGGAGGCTACCACTTCCCTCTGGTTTATAAGAACCTGGAAAATCATTGACTGCAGATACATATTTTACAGTCGCGTCTAACTGATAAATCCCCTCATTTATTTTTTCTTGCGTATAATAAAGATAAGGGAGTTTCAAAACACTAGCTGCATACATCTTTTCATCTTGATTGATACCAGCTTCTTTTCCAGTAGTCAGTTGCTTAACATAAATAGAAAATGAATCCTTCTGATATTTTTCCGATAACATTTCTTGGACTTTACTCATCCGATTATCTTCTTCAGAAGTTGATTCTTTAGCTACCCATCCAGCCTGAACAATATGTAGAAATTCTCTTCCTTCTACAAACATGGTCTTATCGATTGATACCTGAGAATAAGCTGATAAGGATGATTTCACTTCTTTTAAATCATAAGGACTATTATACAGTTTAAAGTCAGATTCTAACCATACTTTTTTTATTGTTGGAGTTACCTCTGACTGATCATATAAAAATCGTTTGTCCGCAGCTATAAATTGATGATTTGATAACTTAAATACTGGAATTCCTTGTTTATTTAAACGCCACTCGGTTATTTGAAAACTTGTTTTTGGAGTCAATTTTCCAGATTCCACTACTAAATCTTCATTTGCATAAACAGGAACCTCTCCATAAACCATGGGAGAACTTAATTTTTCTCTAAAATAAATACCAAAGTCAGATTGTGAAAGGTAATAAATTTCTTTCGAAGTATAGACGACTTCTTTTTCTGTGCTAACGACTTTTGAAATAGTCAAAAAACTCGGTAGCAACAAAATAATTAAGAATTTACGCATTCTTCCTTTCCTTTTCTTCTTGTAAACGCAATAGTTGATTTTTATCAGACAACTCTTCTAGTTTTTCATCCGATAAACTTAAAAATTGCTCAATTACGTCTAATAAATTTTCCATTTTATCACCTTGGGAGCAAGTCAGGAATCGTATAAACAGCTTCCCGATTCTTAGAATAATAATATTTTGCACGCATGTATTTAGCAGCGTAATCTTCATCTTTCAACTTTGTAGCAAAAGCTGTCTCTTTCTCCTTTTCCTCACTCAAGGTTTGATACTGAGTTTGCAAGTCTGATAACTGTTGACGTCTTTGAAGTAATTGGTGATAACTTTGAGCAAGATTATAAGTTGGTAAAATGAACAATAAAATCATCAAAATAAGAACCCAACCCATGAAACGATTACGTTTTTGTCGTTCTTTCATCAGATAGCGACGACGTTGGTGTTCATTTTGAATAAAAGAATTATTCAATTGTACGATATTTTTAGACATTTTCTTCTACCCGTGTTTCACTGATAATTTCATACATGCCTGCTGCATCTTCTTTTTTTGTACTATCTTTCATCTCCAGTACTTTTACAAGTAGCAACTTATTTCCAAATCGAATTTCAACTTGGTCATTAACTTTCAAATCCGTTGAACTTTTTGCCAAGATTCCATTTACCTTGATTCTACCTTTATCTGCTACTTCTTTTGCGACTGTACGACGCTTGATAATTCTTGATACTTTTAAATATTTGTCTAATCTCATTTTTATTACCTCAAATTATTATTGTACCATTTTTATCCCTTTTATAGAAGAAAAATGTTAAAGGGAAATTGCTTCCTTTGATTCTTTTATCTCTAATAAACTTTCTCCAAAAATGAGCAGACCTTCTAAAATTTCATAGTCCTTCTTGTTTCGGATGTCAAATACAACTTCCATTAATCCCTTATTCTCAGTTATGGCTGCTTTTAAATTCGTTGCAGATAAAGATTTAAAATAATCTTGAGCCAAAAACAATCGCTGAGTGACTTTTTCAAATTGTACTGTAATCTTATTATCTTTTCTTTCCACACGTTGAACAAAGACCTTGTCAAGATAAGACTTAACCAAACCAATCTCTAAAAGATAGGCTACCACGTCTGGGTACTCTCCAAAGCGGTCCATCAACTCTTCTTGTAACTCTTCATAGTTGGCACGGTTGTCAATTTGACGAATTTTCTTGTAAATTTCAATCTTATGTCGTTGGTCTGAAATATAAGTATCAGGAAGATAGGCATCAATTTGTAAAATCAATTCAGCATTCCCTTTGGTTCTTGTTTTCCCATTACCATGTCGTTTAGCAATAGCTTCCTCTAGTAACTGCGAATACAATTCAAAACCAACAGAATCAATGAAACCAGACTGAGACTTGCCTAAAAGATTTCCTGCTCCACGAATAGACAGATCTCGCATCGCAATCTTAAATCCCGAGCCCAATTCTGTAAATCCTTTGATAGCTTCTAATCTCTTTTCAGAAACTTCACTGATTGATTTTTCTGGACGATACATGAGATAGGCATAAGCAATACGATTACTACGACCGACTCTTCCTCTTAACTGATACAAGGTTGACAAGCCCATATGGTCCGCATTCTCAATAAATAAAGTATTAGCATTTGGAATGTCCACCCCTGTCTCAATAATGGTAGTCGTCACTAAAATATCATACTGACCTTCAATGAAATCCAGTAGAGTATTTTCTAACTGAATCTCACTCATTTGCCCATGAACATAACCAATCGAAGCCTCTGGAATCAATTCCTGTAATTCTGAAACCTTCTGATCAATCGTGTCAACTTTATTGTAAAGATAGTAAACTTGACCTCCACGCTCCATTTCACGCAAGACCGCATCACGAATGACACTATCATTCTTTTCCAAAACATAGGTTTGCACTGGATAACGATTAGTCGGCGGAGTTTCAATAACAGACAAATCTCTGATTCCCAGCATAGACATGTGAAGGGTACGAGGAATTGGCGTTGCTGTCAAAGTCAGGACATCTACTTGTTTTTTCAATTCTTTCAAGGTTTCCTTATGCTTGACACCAAATCGCTGTTCCTCATCAATAATCATCAAGCCCAAATCAGCAAATACAACATCTTTTGACAAAACACGATGTGTTCCAATCAAAATATCAACTTGACCGTTTTTCAATTTTTCAAGTGTTTCAGTCTGCTCTTTTTTACTTCTAAAGCGACTCAACACATCAATATTAACTGCAAAATTTTGGAATCGTTCCTTAAAATTGGTATAGTGCTGTTGCGCTAAAACCGTCGTCGGAACTAGAACGACAACCTGTTTGTGATCATTGACTGCCTTAAAGGCTGCACGCATAGCAACTTCAGTCTTTCCAAAACCAACATCCCCAACTAAAAGTCGATCCATTGGTTGAGAAGCCTGCATATCTCTCTTGATTTCCTCAACACTACGAAGTTGATCATCCGTTTCAACATAAGGGAAGGCATCATCAAAAGCATGTTGATCCTCATCATCAGCTGAGAAAGCAAACCCCTTCAACTGGCTGCGTTCAGAATAAAGTTTAATTAAATCGTCAGCTATATCCTCTACCTGATTCTTAACTTTTTGCTTTGCTTTTTTGAAATGACCATCATTTAATTTATTGAGTTTAGGTGCTTTACCGTCACTTGAAACGTATTTGGAAAGTAGATGAATCTGTTCCACTGGGATAGAGATTTGATCCCCGTTTTGGTATTGAACACTAACATAATCACGGTGAATCCCTTTGATTTCAATTGTTTCAATCCCTAGATATTGACCAATTCCATGGATATGGTGAACAACGTAATCTCCTTTTTCAAGTTCATTGTAATCTTTTAATCTCTCTGCGTTTGAAACATGTTGTCTTCGAAAACGACGTTTCAATTTCTTTTGAAAAATCTCATGTTCAGTTATCACCAGAATTTTTTCATCTACAAAATGAAAACCATGTCTGAGATTGCCCTCGATTAAGTTTACAGATTCTTTACAGATACTTGACTTATTTCTGGAATCCAATTTAATCTGATATTCCTCTAAAACATCCTCCAATGTTTTACTTCCCATTGAATTGCTAGACTGCAGGATAATAGTATAATCCATTTTTTTGTATCGCTCAATTTCTTCTGTTAGAAAAGAAAATTGATTGAAAAACTCCTGCATAGGATATTGATTAAATTGATAAATTTGGTCAAACTTAAGATTTCCTAACCCCTTTTGCAGATTAGAGAAAAAGGTAACCGGACTCTGTTTTTTATAGATTTGCTCTGTATCAGCAAAATACTGCATCTCAGAAAATGCTTTACTGTTCTGTAATTCTTCTGTAAAGTATTGTGCTAACTCCCTTTCAAAGACTTCATACTGATTCATCAATTTCTGATAATCATCAAAGAATATTGGGGTAACTTTTTCAATATAGTCAAAAACAGTCCATGTCTTGTCATAACACAAAGATAAAAATTTCCGTGAATCAGAATGAATTTGTTTTTGGTGAAAACTTGAAAGAATTTCTTCTAAGTATGATTTTAAAATAGGTGATAACGTTTTTGAAATTTGTTTTTCTAAAGCTGACTGTCCTCGTTGATAATCCTTTTCTCTCAAAAGTATGTCGCTAGCTGGAAAGATTGTAAGTTCTGTGTGATTTTCTTTCGATAATTGTGTTTCGACTTCAAATGACCTAATACCATCGACTTCGTCACCAAAAAACTCAATTCGGTAAGGTTCTAACTGGGATATTTCAAAAATATCTAAAATATCTCCTCGCAGACTAAATTCGCCCTGAGTTTGTACTTGAGTAACTTTTCGATAGCCATTTTCCTTTAACTGATGGATAAACGCGTGTTGGTCATATTCTTCACCAACTGTTATTTTTACAATACTATCTTTAAATGCATTGGGAGACGGTAAAATCAATCGACTTGCTGCGATATTACAAACTAAAATTCCTCTCTTAGATGAATCAGTCAAAAAACGCAAGGCTTCAACCCGTGAAATGATTTTTTCTTGTGAAGACATCAAAAACTCGACCATAGGGGAGTCATCTACCAAAAATGGATAGACAAGTTCCTCACCCAAGATAGATAGAAGATCACTAACAAGTCCTTCTGCTTCTCCATAAGTTAACGTCAATAACACAATCTTATCTTCTTTTTCTAGACTGCTTGCAATTGCAAGAGCCTTAGTAGACGTTGATAAACCAAGTATTAGTTGTCTTTTCTTATCTGTCAGATTTTGATGCCATTTTTTAATCTGATCATTTTCTGAGAATAAATCTAATAAGGTCACCATTTATCCGTTATACCTCTGCATTGTTTTCTCAAAGTTTTTCTCTTGTAAATAGTAGTTTACAGAATCGTCAACTTTGTCAATAGACTGTAAAATACCAATATAATCACCCTTGTCAAACGTACTCAAAACATGGTGAACAACTGACATACCATTTTTAGGTCTTCCGATTCCAATCTTAACACGATTAAAGACCTGAGTCCCTATATGTTGAATAATAGACTTGATACCATTATGACCACCTGCGGAGCCCTTTGCTCTTAAACGAATCTTTCCAACTTCCATGTCAAGATCATCGTAAATGATGAGTAAATCTTCAATGTCCAAACCATAGTAAGTCAATAAAGCATGAACTGCTTTTCCACTTTCATTCATAAAGGTCATTGGTTTGACCAGATAAATTTTTTCTCCATTTAGGAAAAAAGATGCTAAATCAGCTTGAAATATCTTATCGTGTGTAAAAGTAACATTCTGTTTCTTCGCTAGTTGGTCAATCAACATAAAACCAACATTGTGTTTTGTTTCAAAATATTTATCCCCTGGATTTCCTAATCCTACAAGTAATTTGGTCATTTATTTTTCCTTTCAAAAGCCAAAAGGGTTGGAATTTTTTTCCAACCTAATTGATATTATTCATTAAATTTTTTAGACATTAAAGCGGAATTCCATGATATCGCCGTCTTGAACGATATATTCTTTTCCTTCTTCACGCAAGCGTCCAGCTTCTTTTACAGCCTTTTCAGATCCGTATTTCACTAGATCCTCATATGACATGGTTACTGCACGAATAAATCCTTTTTCAAAGTCTGAGTGAATAATACCAGCTGCTTGAGGAGCCTTCATACCACGTTTGAAGGTCCAAGCGCGAACTTCTTTTTCACCAGCTGTGAAGTAAGTTCCCAATCCAAGCAAATGGTAAGCAGCACGAGTCAACTTGTCAACGCCTGATTCTGTCAATCCAAGTGCTTCAAGAAACTCTTGCTTATCTTCATCGTCTAACTCAGAAATTTCTTCCTCAGCACGCGCAGAAATAACGACTACTTCAGCATTTTCTGTCGCTGCGAATTCACGAATTTGTTTAACATAGTCGATAGAGTCAGGATCTGAAACCACATCCTCGTCCACATTCGCTACATAAAGAACTGGTTTAGTCGTCAACAAGAAGAGACCTTTGACAACCTTTTGTTCCTCATCTGTAAATTCAATAGTTCGAGCTGATTTTCCATCTTCTAGGACTGGTTTAATCTTTTGAAGAACATTAAACTCAGCTACTGATTCTTTATCTTTTTGCGTACGTGCCATCTTTTCTACACGCGCATATCGTTTGTTAACTGATTCTAAGTCAGCAAGAATCAACTCTAGGTTAATAGTATCAATATCTGCCAGGGGATCCACAAAAGCATCTTCACGTCCTTGCTCGCGCATGACATTTTCATCATCAAAAGCACGAACTACATGAACAATCGCATCTACTTCACGGATATTGGCCAAGAATTTATTCCCTAGCCCTTCTCCTTTTGATGCACCTTTTACAATCCCTGCGATATCTGTAAACTCAAATGTTGTTGGAACTGTCTTTTTAGGAGTAATTATTTCCGTCAATTTTTGGAGGCGTTCATCTGGAACTTCTACCATTCCAACGTTTGGATCAATCGTCGCAAATGGGTAGTTTGCTGCCTCTGCTCCTGCTTTTGTAATTGCATTAAAGAGTGTTGATTTACCAACATTTGGCAAACCAACGATACCTGCTGTTAAAGCCATATTTTCTCATTCTCCATTTTCATTTCAATCCCTAATATTATAACACAAAAAGGTAAAACTTGCTAACCCTCTAACTAAGGCTTCTTAGTCAAGAATTTTATTCATTTTTCGATCAAAATCATAGCGTCCCATCATGACAACATGGTCACAATTACTGCATTTTATTTTGATATCTGCTCCTACACGTGTAATTTCCCAACGATTGGCCTTTTTACCTGTTGACTTGATGGTGCAAGCATGTGGTTTTTTCATTTCAACAAAATTTCCAACTTGATACATACTGTTCTCCTTTTTCTTTTTTAATTATATCATAAAAGAGGCGAGCTAGGCTCAACCTCTTTAACTTAATTTGTACGAACTGGTGTGATGAGCTGCATAAAGTCTTCATCAGTATCTGCTGGCACAAGAGTGAATGGACGAACAGCTGAGATAAAGCTAATGGTCACCTTTTCGCTATTTAAAGCTTTAAGAGAATCAATCAAGTAAGTTGGGTTGAAACTAATGGTCAAATCTTCACCAGTAACCTGATCAGTATCGATTTCTTCGTTTACTTTACCAACTTCTGGAGAGTGAACATGGGCGCTAACAATCCCATCTTTAATTTCAAGTTTCACAGTACCATTTTGAGTCGCACTTGATAAAAGACGAGCACGCTCCATTGACTGGCGTAAGTTTACCACATCAAAAGTAATAGTAGTGTTAAAGTCTGTTGGAATCAAACGATCTGTATCAGGATAGTTACCTTCTAACAAACGAGTATAGAAGCTAATATTTTCGCTTCTAAAGAGGATTTGATTGTTGGCAAAGAAAATCTCTACAGTTTCAATATCGTCTGTAAATACTGCTGAAAATTCGCGTAGAGAACGGCTAGGAATGACAACATCAAAATCATCACTATTTTTCTCAAGCGTTAATTTTTTCTGGCTTAGGCGATGAGAGTCTGTTGCAACTGTTTTTAACTCCTTGTGTTGACTCAATACAAAATGAACACCTGTTAAAATCGGACGACTCTCTTGTGTACTTGCAGCAAATGCTGTTTCATTGATAATTTTCTTGAGTAATTTTGTTTCAAGAATTAAAGGAGTACTTGCTGAAATTTCTTGAATTCGTGGATATTGTTCGCTATCTTTTCCTTTTAAGGTAATTTCTGATTTGCCACTTGTTAAAACAATTTGATTTTGTTCAATTTCTTTAAAATCAAGAGTTACATCAGGTAGACTAGATACAACATTGATAAAGAAAGAAGCTTCAAGAAGAATTGAACCTAAAGAAGTAATTAACAAACCAGCATCTTCATTTTTTTGAGAAATAAAATTTTCAATTGAAATTTGACCATTTGAACCAATTAAAGTAACACCTTCATTGGTTACGTCAATTTTGACAGTTGATAAAATAGGAATAGCATTTTTAGAACTAATAGCTCTCTTAGTAGTATTTAAGGCTTGTATAAATAAATTTTTATTAATTGAAAAATGAATCATGGATTCTCCTTTATTTATTTTTAGTATTAGAAGGATAATAGTAATAATAGAGTCTGTGAAATTTGTGGAAAACAGATTTCAAACAAGTAATATCAAGTTTTTTGGCTTGTTTAAAATCTGTGGATAAAAAAGATAAAAAAGCAAAAGTTATCCACAAGTTATTTAATTTTCTTTTTGATTGATTCAATTTCTAAACGTAAATTATCGTCTTCATCAATCAAAGATTTAATTTTGGCATGGGCATGAATAACTGTTGTATGGTCTTTTCCACCAAATTCCTTCCCAATTTTTGGAAGACTATTATCTGTTAGTTCTCTAGATAAATACATGGCTACTTGACGGGCTAACACAATATTTTGAAGGCGTCTGCTTCCCTTTATTTCTTTGATACTGACACCATAAAAGTTACCCACTTCATTTTGGATTTTATCAATTGGGATGACGAGCATTTGGTTAACATCTTGTTTACGTGCTCGAATAGCCTCTGCAGCGATATCAATAGTGATATCCTTAATCTTCTTCACTCTGGCAATTAAAGTAATGTCGTTGATTGCTCCTTCAAGTTCTCGGACGTTTGAATCAAATTGACCAGCAAGGTATTCTAGGGTATCACTTTGGAAATGGTAGTCTAAATGCTCTGTTTTGCTTTGTAAAATAGCAATACGTGTCTCAAAGTCAGGTGGTGTGATGTTTTGCGTCAAGCCCCAGCTAAAGCGCGTGACAAGTCTTTCCTCAAGTCCCTCTAAGTGTTTAGGGCTACGATCACTAGTCAGAACAATTTGTTTTTGATTGTTATGGAGAACATTGAAAGTATTGAAAAATTCTTCTTGAGTTGCAACTTTTTTTCCACTCAGCGATTGGATATCATCAATTAACAAGAGATCGAGGCTACGGTAGGTTTTTTTGAACTTATCCATTTCACCAAGTCTCAGATGTTCAAGAAAGTCGTTGATAAAGCTTTCAGCAGGGATGTACTTCACACGCGCATCAGGAATATTTTTCAAAATCTCATTCCCAATTGCATTGAGTAAGTGAGTCTTACCAAGCCCAGGTCCTCCATAGATAAAAAGAGGGTTATAGGTCAAGGCCAAATCTTCAGAGACAGCCAAAGCGGCTGATACTGCCCAAACATTTCCATCCCCTTGAATAAAATTATCAAAGGTATACTTTTCTTTTAATCCAGTATCCGAATAAGGAATAGATGCTAACTTTGGACTATAGTTATAGAGAGTTGAATTTGGAGCTTCTTCAACTTGTGGGATAATTGTATCTTGAGGCTTGGTGAAAATATAGTGGGGAGTTATTTCAGCATCATAAATTTCAAATCCAGCAACAACAATAATATCTTTTAGTTGTTTTTCCCAGACCATTTCCATTTCAGATCGTGGTAAAAATATAGTAGCAACATTTTCCTCTACCTTAATGAGTTCAGCTTGAATAGCATAGAAATCATACATGGATCGAGTCAGTCTTTCTTGAGCAAATTCTAATATACGATTCCAAAATTGTTTTTCTTTCAATCCTTTCTCCTCCTTTACTATTTAAAAGTTTAATGCTAGACTTATTTTACCATAGATAGCAAGAATTTTCCACAAGCTGTGAAAAATATTCCACAATGTTATTAAGTTTTATCCACAGGTTGGGGATAAAATCAGAAACTTTTGATTTATTAAGCTTTTTATTGAAAAAAACAGTGGATAATTATGTGAAATAAAAAAATAAAAGAACAGCCTTATTTCAGGCTGTTGATAATTCTACTGTATTCTTCTTGATTTGAAAAAGAAATAATGATTTTTCCACTATCTTTTTTAGACAGTTTGATTTCTACATCTAATCCGAGTAGTTTTTTTAACTGCTCTTCTTCATTCTGTATGAAATGATCATTTTTTTGCAGTTTCTTTTGTTTTTTCTCTGTCAGAAGAGCTTCTAACTTCCTTACAGAAATGTCTTCCTCTATGATTCGCTGAAAGAAATAGTCTTGTTGTTCCTTATTCAACCCAACTAGAGAACGTGCATGGGCTTGTGATAGTTTGCCTTTTTCTACTTCTGAGAGAATCTGTTCTGGCAAGGACAGCAAGCGAATAGAGTTGCTGATATAAGGACGAGACTTGCCCATTTTATCTGCAATTTCAGCATGGGTAAATCCTTTCTCTACAAGAGATTCATAGGCGCGTGCTTCTTCTATTGGATTTAAATTTTCTCTTTGCAAATTTTCAATGATGGACTGGACCATCATATCTTGATCTGAAAGCTGTTTAACAACAGCTGGGATAGACCTTAGACCAGCTAAAAGTGAAGCCCGATAGCGTCTCTCTCCTGCAAGGATTTCATAACCAATAACAGGAGATTGACGAACAATAATCGGTTGAATGACCCCATTTTCTTTAATAGACTGTGCTAGTTCATCTAGTTTTTCTCTATCAAATTCTTTTCGAGGTTGATAAGGATTTTTTTGTATATCCGTGATAGAAATCATTTCAAATTTTTCCATGATTCTACACTAACACATCTTTTCTCTTATGTAAAGCTTTCTTTACATAGATGTCAATTAAGATTCTAAATCACCTGAACTCTTGTCAAGTTTAATAGTTGTAGTTTCTTCTTTACCGTTACGATAGTAAGTTATCTTAATGGTGTCTCCGATAGAATGATTGTAAAGAGCACTTTGTAAGTCTGTTGATGAAGCAATCTCCTTGTCATCTACTTTGGTAATGACATCGTACTTTTCAAGGTAACCATTGGCAGGCATATTACTTTGTACCGAACGAACAACTACACCAGATGTTACACTGCTTGGAATATTCAGTCTTCTAATATCACTTGTATTAATATTTGAGAGATTGACCATTTGGATGCCCAAAGCTGGACGCGTCACTTTTCCGTTCTTTTCCAACTGTTCAATAATATTGATAGCATCATTTGCAGGGATTGCAAAACCAAGACCTTCTACAGATGTTCCTCCATTTGTGGCAATTTTACTTGAGGTAATTCCGATAACTTGTCCTTGAATATTGATTAGTGGGCCACCAGAGTTACCTGGGTTAATAGCAGTATCAGTTTGGATAGCTTTTGTAGAAATGGCTTGTCCATCTTCAGATTTTAAGGACACATTTCGATTAAGACTAGATACAATACCCTGAGTGACAGTATTTGCATATTCAGAACCCAATGGGCTACCAATAGCAATGGCAGTTTCTCCTACGGTTAGCTTACTAGAATCACCAAATTCAGCTACTATTGTAACTTTTTCTGAAGAGATTTTGACGACAGCAATATCAGAGAAAGTGTCCGCTCCGACGATTTCTCCAGGTACTTTAGTTCCATCTGACAAACGAATATCTACTTTGCTGGCGCCATTTATAACGTGATTATTGGTGACGAGGTAAGCTTCTTTGTCATTCTTTTTATAAATAACCCCAGATCCTTCACTAGAGATTTGCTGAGAATCTGTGTCAGTATCATCATTACCAAATACGCTATTTTGTCTGTTTGCTGAATAAGTAATAACAGAAACAACAGCATCTTTTACTTTGTTAACAGCCTGTGTTGTTGAATTTTCGTTCTTATAGGCAGTCTGTGTAATGGTGCTATTGTTGTTCGAGCTACTTACACCACTTTTTTGAGTTAGTTGAGTTATTGAAAAACTACCTAAGGCTCCACTAAAAAAGCTAATGACGATAACGACTAATAATTGAAACCATTTTTTGTAAAATGTTTTTAGATGTTTCATATTTGCCTCCATTTATTTGAAATTACTGAAAGTATAAACTGACTAGCTTAATTATAACTTAAAAACAAAAGTTTTTCACAGATTGTGGATAACTTTCAAAAATCTGTGGTTTTCTCGGCTAAAATTAACCTTTTATTTTGTGAATAAGATGTGAAAAAATAGAGAATATGTTAGAATAGAGTCATGAAAATTAAAGTTGTAACAGTTGGGAAACTGAAAGAAAAGTATTTAAAAGATGGTATCGCAGAGTATTCAAAACGAATTTCTCGATTTGCTAAGCTTGAAATGATAGAGCTAGCAGATGAAAAAACACCAGATAAGGCCAGTGAATCAGAAAATCAAAAGATTTTAGAAATAGAAGGTCAGAGAATTTTATCAAAAGTTGGTGACCGTGATTTTGTTATTGTGTTAGCCATTGAAGGGAAAACTTTCTCCTCAGAAGAATTTAGTAAGCATTTAGAAGAAGCTTCTATAAAAGGATTTTCTACTCTTACTTTTATTATTGGAGGGAGTCTGGGATTAGCACAGGATGTAAAAAAGAGAGCCAATCTCTCTGTTAGTTTTGGTCGTTTAACCTTGCCCCATCAGTTAATGAGACTAGTCCTTGTTGAACAAATCTATCGGGCTTTTACAATACAGCAGGGCTCGCCCTATCATAAATAGAAAATTGACTTTCAATTGAATTTTTGGTAGAATAGCTGTATTAGGTCTCATAGCTCAGCTGGATAGAGCATTCGCCTTCTAAGCGAACGGTCGCAGGTTCGAATCCTGCTGGGATCAATATAGTAGCAAAGCTGGGAATTTTCCCGGCTTTTTTCTTAAAAAAGTACACTTGGGGATAAAAAAATGACAGTTGAGAGAATTTTATCTAAAACAAAATTCCATTTTGTATAATAGTTTTTGTAAGTTAGCTTACAAGAAAAAAACATTTAGGAGATTTAATTATGAAAAACACAGTTAATTTAGATAAGTTTGTAGAATTGAAGGAAAAAGACTTGCAAAAGATTCAAGGTGGGGAAAGTAGGGTTTCAGACATCCTCCTTGATTTTCTTTTCCGACGAAAAAAGTAATGAAATAAGGAGAAAGAGTAATGGATTTATTTGGATTTGGGATAGTTCTTGTTCATTTTTTAATTATTAGTCACAGTTACCATTTAATTTGTAAAGGTCAAATAAAAGCAAAGGAACTATACGTTTTTGGTATCTATACATTACTAGTAGAAGCAGTACTTGAACTTCCCTTTTATCTCCTATATTTAGATGGGTTAGGGATTGCAAGATTTTTATTTCCTTTGGGCTTATATTCCTATTTTCGATGGATTAAACAGTATGAGAGGGATAGAGGACTATTCCTAAGTTTACTACTATCTCTTTTATATGAGAGCACTCATAACTTTCTGTCCGTAACGTTCTCCTCTATAACAGGAGACAATTTTGTTTTACAATATTATGGCCTATTCTTTTTCGTTGTAACGGTGTTGACCTATTTTGTTGTTTTAAAAATCATTCATTATTTCCATTTGGAACTAGCCTATTTTGACAAGGACTACCTTTATCCTTTCTTGAAAAAAGTATTTTTTGCTTTACTATTGCTCCATATTGTATCTTTCGTTTCAAATATGGTAAGTACGATTAAACATTTGAATAGTTTTGGAAGTATTTTATCATCTATTGTTTTTATCTCGTTACTTTTGACCTTCTTTGCAATGAATTCTCATAAAGTTCAAATGGAGAAAGAGATTGCTTTGAAGCAGAAGAAATTTGAACAGAAACATTTACAGAATTACACAGATGAAATTGTCGGTCTGTATAATGAAATCCGTGGGTTTAGACATGATTATGCTGGGATGCTTGTCAGTATGCAGATGGCAATTGACAGTGGTGATTTACAGGAAATTGACAGAGTTTACAATGAAGTTTTGGTTAAAGCAAATCACAAACTGCGTTCAGATAAGTACACTTACTTTGATTTAAATAACATAGAAGATTCAGCTTTACGAAGTTTGGTTGCTCAGTCCATTGTCTATGCTCGAAATAATGGTGTAGAGTTTACACTGGAAGTAAAAGATATAATCACTAGATTACCAATAGACTTGTTGGATTTAGTTCGTATTATGAGTGTTTTATTGAACAATGCTGTAGAAGGATCGGCTGATAGTTATAAAAAGCAGATGGAAGTAGCAGTTATTAAGATGGAAACTGAAACAGTGATTGTGATTCAGAATTCATGTAAAATGACGATGACTCCTTCAGGAGACCTATTTGCTTTAGGATTCTCTACTAAGGGAAGAAATCGAGGAGTCGGATTAAATAATGTAAAAGAACTATTAGATAAGTACAACAATATTATTTTAGAAACAGAGATGGAAGGCAGTACATTTAGACAAATCATTAGATTTAAGAGGGAATTTGAATGAAAGTTTTAATTTTAGAAGATGTTATTGAACATCAAGTGAGACTAGAGAGAATATTGGATGAAATTTCGAAAGAATCGAATATTCCAATATCATACAAGACAACGGGAAAAGTTCGTGAGTTTAAGGAATATATCGAAAATGATGAAGTAAACCAGCTTTATTTTCTAGATATTGATATTCATGGAATTGAGAAAAAAGGGTTTGAAGTTGCCCAGTTTATTCGTCATCACAATCCTTATGCTATTATCGTCTTTATCACCAGTCGATCAGAGTTTGCGACTCTAACCTATAAATACCAGGTATCAGCCTTAGATTTTGTTGATAAGGATATCAATGATGAGTTGTTTAAGAAGAGAATTGAGCAAAATATCTTCTACACGAAGAGTATGTTACTTGAAAATGAAGATGTTGTAGATTATTTTGACTACAATTACAAGGGAAATGATTTAAAAATTCCTTACCATGATATTTTGTATATTGAAACGACAGGAGTTTCTCATAAATTGCGCATTATTGGTAAGAATTTTGCCAAAGAGTTTTACGGTACCATGACAGATATTCAGGAAAAGGACAAACATACTCAGAGATTTTATTCTCCTCACAAGTCATTTTTGGTAAATATAGGCAATATCAGAGAAATTGATCGAAAAAACTTAGAAATTGTTTTCTATGAAGACCATCGTTGTCCTATTTCAAGATTAAAAATTAGAAAATTAAAAGATATTCTAGAGAAAAAATCTCAAAAGTGATTGACAATTAGTAAGAAATTGATATAATGGTTATATCTGCTACAGATAGAAGGTCCGTTGGTCAAGGGGTTAAGACACCGCCTTTTCACGGCGGTAACACGGGTTCGAATCCCGTACGGACTATTTTATCCGCCATAGCTCAGTTGGTAGTAGCGCATGACTGTTAATCATGATGTCGTAGGTTCGAGTCCTACTGGCGGAGTATAGATAAAAGGGAACATAGTGTTGTTCCTTTTTTTGTATCAATTTGTATCACCAAGCATCTTCATAAGGAAATCTGTTATTTCTTGAGGACTTTCTTTTTTTCCATGTGCAATCCAAGTTTGACAGACACCAAAAAGTGCGTGAGTTAGATAGATGCTACTATATTCTAATTCAGTGGTATTGAGATTCAGTTGCATAAAGCGTTTTTGTAAATCTGTACTGAGCATGATATGAAGTTTATTTCTTAAGAAATTTTGGATTTCTTTAGTCCCATTTTCAGAAAGAAGAGCAGCCAGAAGTGGTTCTGACTCTAGATATTCAAAGACTTCTAAAATAGCATCTTTTTTATGATGAGCATGTTTTTGAAAAATATATTCAAATGTATGGAATAGCTTGCTTTGATAGTGCTCAATCATATCATACTTATCCTTATAGTGAGTATAGAAGCTGGAACGACTAATTCCGGCTTTTTCTGCTAACTTGACAGTAGAAATTTGATCAAATGGTTGTTCCATCAGTAGTTGTACCATAGCATTTTCAATAGTTCGCTTTGTTTTTAAGCGTTTGTTACTTTCTTGCATATTTCCTCCTTGTAAACAAATTAGACTATATGTCTAAAAATAGATTTTTTATCTTGTAATTTAGATTTTTTATTGTATAATCTATTATATCAAAATTTTAGACAATATGTTTAAAAAAGGAGAAACTATGTTTAAAGAATGGAAAGCAATTTTTAAAAAACAAACCTTTATTATTGTCATGATAGGGGTTTCTCTTATTCCCGCTCTGTACAATATCATATTTTTGTCATCAATGTGGGATCCATATGGTCAATTGTCTGACTTACCTGTGGCAGTTGTCAATAATGATAAAGAGGCTTCCTATAATGGTAATAGCATTTCTATAGGAAAAGACATGGTGTCTAATTTAGAGCAAAATAAATCATTGGATTTTCATTTTGTAGATGAAGAAGAAGGTAAGAAGGGTCTAGAAAACGGTGATTATTATATGGTAGTCACTTTGCCAAGTGACTTGTCTGAAAAAGCAGCTTCTATTTTAACGGATCACCCAGAGCAAATGCAAATCGATTATCAGACTTCAAGTGGTCATAGCTTTATTGCCAGCAAGATGAGTGATTCTGCAATGACACAATTAAAGCAGAATGTTTCTACCAATGTAACCGAGACCTATACTAAAGCTTTATTCAACAAAATGGTCGATTTAAAGGATGGGATGAGTCAAGCAGCGTCTGGTAGTGAAAAACTAACTGATGGAGCGAATCAGTTAGTGGCAGGAAGTCAAACATTAACTACTAACCTACACTCTTTAGCAGATTCAAGTTTAACATTTTCAAATGGAACGGAGCAGTTTACTAAAGGATTATCCTCTTATATCTCTGGTGTTGAACAACTTCATCTTGGCTTAGGGAATTTTAATAGTGGTTTAGTTACATATACTGGTGCAGTGAGTCAATTAGATAGTGGGTTAGGTCAATTATCTTCTAAAAGCCCTGAATTAGTGAGGGGAATTAATCAATTATATACTGGTGTAGAATCTTATACTGGCGGTGTTTCTCAGCTCAATGCTGGTCTTAATCAATTTTCATCTGGTGTTAGTGCTTACACCAATGGAGTGGGAAGTCTTGCAACAGGTGCTAATCAGTTATCCAATCAATCAGCTACACTTCGAATGGGGGTGGAGCAATTAAGTGAAGGGATTCAACAACTTTCTAGCAAGTTAGATGCTTCGTCTGAGCAAAAAGATCAAATTAATCAATTATCTTCTGGTTTGAATCAGTTAAATCAAGCCATTCAAAATATTGATGTTGGAGATACAAAACACTTAGATTCTGTTTTATCAAGTATAGTATCTCTTTCTAATCAAATGTTAGCAAGTGCTCAGTCTGATAAAGCGACTACATTAGCCAATATTCAATCGACAGCAGCTTATCAATCTTTGACAATTGAGCAACAAGCTGAAATAAGTGCTTCTGTATCTCAAAATTCGACTGATAGTATTCAATTAGCACAGTCAATTGTAGCTTTAGTTCAAGGTTTACAGGGAAGTTTAGAAAACTTACAAAATCAATCTTCTAATCTTTCGACTTTAAAAAATCAAGCTAATCAAGTATTACCTATTGCTTCTACTTCTTTGACAGGATTGTCAAGTGGATTAACAGAGATACAAGGAGCTGTTACTAGCAAATTAGTTCCTGCTAGTCAGTCGATTGCATCAGGTGTAAACGCATATACTGCGGGTGTTGATAAAGTTTCTCAGGGCGCAAGTCAACTAAGTGAAAAGACTTCCACCTTGACAGGTAGTTTGGACCAATTAGTTTCAAGCTCAACTACCTTGACACAAAAATCTTCTAAATTGACAGCAGGAGTTGGTCAATTAGTTGAAAAAACTCCAGAATTAGTGTCTGGTATTGAAAAATTATCAACTGGCTCTAACCAATTGAATCAAAAGAGTCAAGAATTGATAGCAGGAGTTGATAAATTGCAGTCAGGCTCTAGCCAACTAGCTGACAAATCCAGTCAGTTAATTTCAGGTGTTTCTCAATTAGAAAGTGGAGCTAATAAATTGGCAGATGGAGCTGGGAAACTAGCAGAAGGTGGAACGAAGTTAACTTCTGGATTGGAAGGTTTACAGACAGGAGTTGCTTCTTTAGGACAAGGACTAGGTAATGCTAGTGATCAACTTAAATCAGCATCAACGGAATCTAAAAATGCAGAGATTTTGTCAAATCCTCTCAGTCTTTCCAAAACAGATAATGATCAAGTTCCTGTAAATGGAATTGCAATGGCTCCTTATATGATATCAGTTGCTCTCTTTGTTGCAGCAATATCAACGAATATGATCTTTGCGAAGTTGCCTTCAGGACGTCATCCAGAGAGTCGTTGGGCTTGGTTGAAATCTCGATCTGAAATAAATGGTATTATAGCTGTTTTGGCAGGAATTTTGGTATATGGAGGAGTTCATCTTATTGGTCTAACGGCTAATCATGAGATGAGAACATTTATTCTCATTATCCTAACAAGTTTAGTATTCATGTCCATGGTGACCGCTTTAACAACATGGAATAGCCGTATAGGAGCTTTCTTTTCTCTTATTTTGCTTTTATTACAGTTAGCATCAAGTGCAGGTACTTACCCACTTGCTTTGACAAATGATTTCTTTAGAGCCATTAATCCTTGGTTACCAATGAGTTACTCAGTTTCTGGATTACGACAAACAATCTCTATGACAGGAAATATTCATCATCAAGTCATTTTCCTAGCTGTCATACTAGCTCTATTTACTGGTTTAGGTATGCTAGCCTATCAACCTAAGAAAATGGAAGAAGATTAAAAAAATCGACCGATTAACTGGTCGATTTTTTATGCCTTAGATGACTTTCGTCTGTGATTATAGATTCCAAATAGTAAGAGAGAAGTAAAGGAACAGATTGCTCCAGTAATAAAACCATTGGGAATGAAGGAAAGTGTAATAGTTCCTTTCCCCTTGGGAACATCAACTTTCATAAAACCAGTTTGAGCTTGTTTAATTTCTATTTTCTTACCATCTTGGTAGGCAGACCAACCTTTATCATAAGGAATGGTGAAAAAAATAGATGTATCTTGTTGGACATCATATGTAGCAAAAACCTTGTTTTTAGAAGTTGATACTGTTACAGGCTGTTCTTTAATTTTTTGAATTGCCTCAGTTAAAGTTTGGGTATCTAAACGATAGAAGGTAGGAGATTCAAATGATACTTGTGAATTTCCAGGGAAACTAACATTGATATTGGAAGTTTTTTTCTCCTTTGTATAGCCTAGATTAAAGAAGGAGAAGACATTATCAGTTGTAAAAGTTTTCTTTTCTCCATTTACAAGGATGTCAACCTTCTTTTGTTTGTCATTAGAAAAGTGAATGTTTGTGAAAGAAAGATAAACTTGGCTGTTTTCTGGTACTTCAATTTGATACTGGATTGCTGCATCCTCATTTGAAGAACTTGTAACACTAATCAAATCATCAGTATTTTCTGTTTTGTCATAAGGGATTGGAGAAAAATAATCAAAATCGACGTTAGCAAGTTGATTTAAAAACGAGGCCTGATTATCCAAAGTGTGTTCATTGAACTTGACATCATTGTAAATAGATTGACTAGCAAATGCAATCGGAAGAGAGTATTGATTTTCATATAGGGTAAGATTATCTTTTTGATAGATATATTTAAAACCATACTTATCAATAGGACTGTCTGAGATATTGTACTGAATACCAAATAAACTATCAGCCAAAATACTATTATTTGCATAGCGGAGATTGAGATTAGTCCCAGAGGATTTAAACCCAAGTTTATCCAAAGTAGAGCTTGCTGAACGATTTCGAACAGAAGAAAATTGAGAGATTCCATTGTAGTTGAATTTCATACTGTCATTTCCTGTCTGAGTCTCTAGTTTCTCAGTACGAGTAAATTGATTTCCAATATATGTTGAGAAAGATTCCATAGCTGGGACCTCTCGATTATATGCACTTCGAGAAGCAAAGCCCCATTCTTTAGCAATTCCGTCCATTTGAGATGAAGCATTTAAACTTATTTCAACTATTATAAATAAAGAGATTAGAATGGTAAACAGATTCACAGATATAAACTTTTTGATAACTGCAAGGAGTAAAAGAGAATAGACAACAAAAAATTCAAGAGTAAGCAGAATATTCAAATCTGTTAAAAAAGAATAATGTGATTTTAGATAGATGGTAGCTAAAAATCCTGTTACTATAAGAAAAAGCGAAACTAAAAAATTCCAGATTTTAATTTCTTTCAGACGATTTAAGACTTTCGCTGCTGTGTAAATTAACAAGGTAGAGAAAATCCAAGAATAGCGATGTAAAAACATATTTGGAGTATGCATACCTTGCCAAAATAAATCAAGAGCTTCTATATAAAAGCTAGCAATTAGAAATGCAAAGAAAATTGCATAGATAAGTTTCACGTGAAACTTAATGGATGTCAGTGTAAAAAATAAAATGGTCAAAATAAAGGGAAGTAGTCCAACAAAAATCATTGGGACAGCCCCATACTTTGTTGTATCAAAGGAACCGATGAATTGCTTAGCAAAGAGATCAAGATACCAGCTACTTTCAGTTTGAAACTTTGTAACTTCAGTTAATTTTTCTCCATGTGTCTGTAAATCAAACAGAGTAGGAAGAGTCAGAATCAAACTAGCCATACCAGCTAAAACGGAGGTGATTATGAAATCAAGAAAAGATGATTTTCGAGTTTTAAAGTCCCAAGAAATTTGACAGAGATACCAGAAAATAAGAAACAATGCTGTCATATAGCCAAAATAATAGTTTTGGATAAATAAGATTGACAGACTTGTAAAGTACAATAGGAATTTCTTTTCAGTTATCAGTAGATGTAAACCAGTTATAATTAAAGGAATCAAGATAAAAACATCTAGCCAGGTTTTTATCTCTAATTGACTGACAGTGAAACTCATCAGAGCATAGGAAGTAGATAAAGCTAGTTTTAAAGGCTTAGGAATCGATTGAAATAATTTATTTAAACTAAAATAAGTTGACAGTCCAATCAATCCAAATTTTAAGAGAGTTGTCAGATAGACAACATCTGGCATATTCGACAGATTAAAAAAGTAAACTAGAGGTGAAAGGAAACTTCCCAAGTAATAACTAGATAGGGCATAGAAATTTAATCCGAGGCCACTTGTAAAGGTGTAAAACAAACCACCATTTCCATGTAGGATATTTCTTAGAGCTATATCAAAAATAACGTATTGATGAAAGCCATCTCCTAATAGAGGAGAGTTGTCGCTATTCCAGTAGATACCTTGAGATAGATATACTCCTATCATAATGATTATGGGAATGATGAAAGAAACAAAATAGGTCCAATATGTTTTAAAAAATAATTTCATGTTACCTCATAAAATGTTAGAAAACTCAGCTGGTTAACCCAACTGAGTTTTGAATTTTTTTAGTCTTTCCAAAGTTCTTTAACTTTTGCTTGTACTTCTGCATTTTCTAGGAATTCATCATAGGTTTCATCGATACGGTCAATGACGCCATTTTTAGACAAGACAATGATATGGTTAGCTAGAGTTTGAATAAACTCGTGGTCATGACTGGCAAAGATGATTGATTCTTTAAAGTTTTTCAATCCATCGTTCAAGCTTGAGATAGATTCCAAGTCCAAGTGATTGGTTGGATCATCAAGTACAAGGACATTTGATTTTAAGAGCATGAGTTTTGAAAGCATGACACGAACTTTTTCTCCCCCTGACAAGACGTTGACAGGTTTGTTAACCTCATCTCCAGAGAAGAGCATTCGGCCGAGGAAGCCACGTAGGAAAGTATTGTCATCTTCTTCTTTACTTGCGAATTGACGCAACCAGTCAAGGATTGACTCTCCTCCTGAAAAATCTGCCGAGTTATCTTTTGGCAAGTAAGAACGGCTAGTAGTTACTCCCCACTTGACAGTTCCTTCATAGTCAATGTCCCCCATGATTGCACGAATTAATGCAGTCGTTTGGATGTCATTTTGTCCAATAAGCGCTGTCTTATCACCTGGACGCAAGATGAAACTAATATTATCCAAGATAGTTTCACCATCAATCTTTACAGTTAGATTTTCTACTGTCAAGAGATCATTACCGATTTCACGTTCCGCTTTAAAGTTAATAAATGGATATTTACGACTAGATGGTACAATCTCTTCTAGCTCAATCTTATCAAGCATTTTCTTACGTGATGTTGCTTGTCTTGATTTAGAAGCATTAGCAGAGAAACGAGCAACGAACTCTTGCAATTGTTTAATTTTTTCTTCTGCTTTGGCATTACGGTCTGCTAGCAATTTAGCAGCGAGTTCAGAAGATTCCTTCCAGAAGTCATAGTTTCCGACATAGAGTTTGATTTTTCCGAAGTCAAGGTCGGCCATGTGAGTACATACCTTGTTTAAGAAGTGACGGTCGTGGGATACTACGATAACGGTGTTATCAAAATCAATCAAGAAGTCTTCTAGCCATGTAATTGATTGGATATCCAAACCATTGGTCGGCTCGTCCAAAAGAAGAACATCTGGTTTACCAAAAAGTGCTTTGGCGAGGAGAACTTTTACTTTCTCACCGTTGGCCAATTCACTCATGTTTTGATAGTGCAATTCTTCTGGAATGTTTAGGTTTTGAAGTAGTTGAGAGGCTTCGCTTTCTGCTTCCCAGCCTCCAAGCTCAGCAAACTCTCCTTCGAGTTCGGCAGCACGCACTCCATCCTCATCTGAGAAATCTTCCTTCATGTAGATAGCATCTTTCTCTTTCATGATGCTATAAAGTTTTTCATTTCCCATGATAACAACATCAATGGCACGTTCATCTTCATAGTCAAAGTGATTTTGACGAAGAACAGAGAGACGTTCATCTGGACCAAGAGAGATGTGACCAGTAGTAGGTTCGATATCTCCAGCTAAAATTTTTAAAAAGGTAGATTTTCCGGCACCATTAGCACCAATTAATCCGTAAGTATTTCCTTCTGTAAATTTGATATTGACATCATCAAAAAGTTTGCGATCACTAAAACGTAGTGAAACATCAGATACTGTAAGCAATGTTTTTCTCCTATATATGTAATATATTTATTCTACTAGAAAATACGGAAATATTCAAATTTTTATCTGTCAATTTTGTGTAAATTAAATTTACAGCATACTTTACACAAATCCGTAAATAGCAAGGCTGATTTATTTTGATAAATTACGGTTATTTCATTAAAAAAAATGCTATAATTGAAGGGACTATATCGAAGGAGAACAAAATGACTAAACCCATTATTTTAACAGGAGACCGTCCAACAGGAAAATTGCATATTGGACATTATGTTGGAAGTCTCAAAAATCGAGTATTATTACAGGAAGAGGATAAGTATGATATGTTTGTGTTCTTAGCTGACCAACAAGCTTTGACAGATCATGCTAAAGACCCTCAAACAATTGTAGAGTCTATCGGAAATGTTGCTTTGGATTATCTTGCAGTTGGATTAGATCCAAGTAAATCAACTATTTTTATTCAAAGCCAAATTCCAGAGTTGGCTGAGTTGTCTATGTATTATATGAATCTAGTTTCATTAGCACGTTTGGAGCGCAATCCAACTGTCAAGACAGAGATTGCTCAGAAAGGCTTTGGAGAAAGTATTCCGACAGGATTCTTGGTCTATCCAATAGCTCAAGCAGCTGACATCACAGCTTTCAAGGCTAATTATGTTCCTGTTGGGACAGATCAGAAACCAATGATTGAGCAAACTCGTGAAATTGTCCGTTCCTTTAACAATGCATATAGCTGTGATGTCTTGGTAGAGCCGGAAGGTATTTATCCAGAAAATGAGAGAGCAGGGCGTTTACCTGGTTTAGATGGAAATGCTAAAATGTCTAAATCACTCAATAACGGTATTTATTTAGCTGATGATGCGGATACTTTGCGTAAAAAAGTGATGAGTATGTATACAGATCCAGATCATATCCGTGTTGAGGATCCAGGTAAAATTGAAGGAAATATGGTTTTCCATTATCTAGATGTTTTTGGTCGTCCAGAAGATGCTCAAGAAATTGCTGACATGAAAGAACATTATCAACGAGGTGGTCTTGGTGATGTGAAGACCAAGCGTTATCTACTTGAAATATTAGAACGTGAACTGGGTCCTATTCGTGAGCGCCGTATCGAATTTGCTAAGGATATGGGAGAAGTTTATAATATGCTTCAAAAAGGTAGTGAAAGAGCGCGGGAAGTTGCAGGTCAAACCCTATCTGAGGTTAAAGGAGCAATGGGACTTCATTACTTTAACTAAGTTTATTTTACAAGAAACTATCATTTCTATCTCAAAGAAAAGATAGTTTTTTATTTACCCCTGTAACATTTGACAAATTTTTATAGAATGGTATGATAGATACAATATAAAAAGAGTCAAGCTCAAAAAGAAAGAAAAGAGGAAACTTCGAATGTCTAATTGGGACACTAAATTTTTGAAAAAAGGTTTTACCTTTGATGATGTATTGCTTATTCCAGCTGAAAGTCATGTGTTGCCTAACGATGCAGATTTAACAACTAAATTGGCAGATAATTTGACTTTAAATATCCCAATTATTACCGCTGCCATGGACACAGTTACAGAGAGTCAAATGGCCATTGCTATTGCTCGTGCAGGCGGTCTCGGAGTTATCCATAAAAACATGTCAATTGCTCAACAAGCAGATGAAGTTCGTAAGGTAAAACGTTCTGAAAATGGAGTTATTATTGATCCGTTCTTCTTGACACCTGAACATACAATTGCTGAGGCTGATGAGCTTATGGGACGTTACCGTATCAGTGGTGTTCCAGTTGTTGAAACACTTGAAAATCGTAAATTAGTTGGTATTTTGACAAACCGAGATCTTCGTTTTATTTCAGATTATAACCAACCAATTTCAAATCATATGACCAGTGAGAATCTTGTGACTGCTCCTGTGGGTACAGATCTTACAACAGCTGAGAGTATTCTTCAAGAACACCGTATTGAAAAACTTCCTTTGGTAGATGAAGAAGGACGTCTTTCTGGCTTGATTACTATCAAAGATATTGAAAAAGTTATTGAGTTTCCAAATGCCGCTAAAGATGAGTTTGGACGTCTTCTAGTTGCAGGCGCAGTAGGTGTTACTTCAGATACATTTGAACGTGCAGAGGCTCTTTTTGAGGCAGGAGCGGATGCGATTGTTATTGATACTGCACATGGTCATTCTGCAGGTGTCTTACGTAAAATTGCTGAGATTCGTGCTCATTTCCCAGATCGTACTTTGATTGCTGGAAATATTGCTACTGCTGAAGGTGCACGTGCCCTTTATGAAGCAGGTGTAGACGTTGTCAAGGTTGGTATTGGGCCAGGTTCAATCTGTACAACTCGTGTGATTGCTGGTGTCGGTGTTCCGCAAGTAACAGCTATCTATGATGCTGCAGCTGTTGCGCGTGAATATGGTAAAACGATCATTGCTGACGGTGGAATTAAGTATTCTGGAGATATTGTAAAAGCCCTTGCTGCAGGTGGAAATGCAGTTATGCTTGGATCAATGTTTGCTGGAACTGATGAAGCTCCAGGCGAAACTGAAATCTTCCAGGGACGTAAATTCAAGACTTACCGTGGTATGGGTTCAATCGCAGCAATGAAGAAAGGTTCAAGCGATCGTTACTTCCAAGGTTCTGTCAATGAAGCAAACAAACTTGTTCCAGAAGGAATTGAAGGTCGTGTTGCTTATAAAGGAGCGGCAGCTGATATTGTCTTCCAAATGATTGGTGGTATTCGCTCTGGTATGGGTTACTGTGGTGCAGCTAACCTTAAAGAACTACACGATAATGCTCAATTTATTGAAATGTCTGGTGCTGGTTTGAAAGAAAGCCATCCTCATGATGTACAAATTACTAATGAGGCACCAAATTATTCTATGTAAAAAACAATGAAAAGAACTCCCGTGGAAACAGGAGTTCTTTTACAATGTTGTCAATTTTAATTTACAGAAACTTTACCATCCTGAATAGTGAAGATACTTAGATTTTCTGGTAGATTTTGAAGATGATCTAAGCTTGTTGTTGTAATAAAGGTTTGGATTGATTGAGAAATCGTTTCTAATAATTTTAGTTGTCTAGTGTTGTCAAGTTCGCTCATAACATCATCAAGCAGTAATATTGGAGATTCTGTAGTAATGCTTTCCATTAACTCGATTTCTGCTAATTTTATCGAGAGGACGAGACTACGATGTTGACCTTGACTGCCAAAACTAGCATCCATTCTATTTATATAAAAAGAAATGTCATCCCGATGAGGACCAACACCAGTATTCTTTTTGAATAAATCTCTGGACCTACTTTTTTCTAAAGCAATTTTGAAAGATTCTGATAAGTCTTCTTTGTTAGTTAGCTTGACAGAAGATTGATAGGATATTGACAACTCTTCAATCTGATTAGAGAGTTCAAAATGTTTCTTACGACCAAATGATTCTAGTTTTTTTATGAAATCTAAGCGGTGATTCATTACACGACATCCATAATCAACTAGCTGATCATCTAAGACTGAAAGGAATGTTTCATCTATTTTTTGAGCTGATTTTAGATAGGTATTTCTTTGTTTAAGGATGTGGTTATAATTGGTTAAATCTGATAAATAGATTGGCTTAATTTGTCCAAGCTCCATATCAATAAATTTTCGTCGAATTGAAGGTGCTCCTTTAATTAGTTGTAAATCTTCAGGAGCAAATAAGACAACATTCATGTATCCGACATAATCTGAAAGTCGTGCCTGTTTTAAATGATTAACTTTTGTCACACGCCCTTTTTGTGTTAGTTCGATTTCGAGAGGAATGGATCCAGTTTTTTTCTGAACAAGACCTGAAAGATGAAGCTGTTCCTCATCAAAATGAATGAGATTTTTATCTGTTCGAGTTCGATGACTGCGTGTTAAGGCTAAAAAATAGATAGCCTCTAACATATTTGTTTTACCTTGTGCATTGCGTCCTAAAAAGACATTTAATTTAGGATTAAAGTCTATTTTCGTCTCTTTGTAGTTACGAAAAGTTTTGAGAGATAGGTGTTGTAGCCACATGATTATCTACCAGGGAATCGTGGAGCTTGTTTTCTTTTTAGTGATGAAGTAGGTTTAGAGTTGTCTTTTTTTACTCCCTTATTCATCTCCTTGACAAGTTTAGCGATTCGTTCTTTTTCAACTTTATCATCTTGGTATTCATCCTGTTCTTCAGAAGTAGGTTGTGTCAACAAGATGTCAATATTCATGTCAGGGATGTCAACTTTATCACCAATACGAAGTTTTTTACCACGACGATTCTCTAATTCCCCATTAAAGTAAACAGAATGTTCAGAGAGAAATGATTTGATAGCTCCTCCGCTATGTGTAATTCCAAGTTCTTTGAGTAGTGCTTGGAGGGTAATAAATTCTTCAAATAATTTGTATTCCATAATTCACCTCAATCTTTGGTATTATACCATATTTTCCTAAAAATAGTGAGAGAAACAAGGAGAAATGTAAGCGATTTTTATTTCAAAACTGTTACAGAGAACAAGAAAATTTCAGGTTTTCGTGATATAATAGAAGTCTGTATATAAGGAGGTAAATCATGGAGTTAGTGCATGGAATTTCAACACATTTTATCCAATCAAAAAAGTTTAAAACGAACAAAATCATCGTACGTTTTACCGCTCCATTATCTCTTGATACGATTGCAGGTCGCATGTTGAGTGCGAGTATGCTAGAGACCGCTAATCAGATGTATCCTACTTCTCAAGATTTGAGAAAACATTTGGCCAGTCTATACGGTACAGATATGTCAACCAATTGTTTTAGAAGAGGGAAAAGTCACATTGTAGAATTGACATTTACCTATGTTCGTGATGAGTTTTTGAGTAGGAAAAATGTGCTAACTTCTCAGGTTTTGAAACTAGTAAAAGAAACTCTTTTTTCACCCATGCTAGTTGATAATGGATTTGATCCGTCCTTATTTGAAATTGAGAAAAAGCAATTGCTAGCAAGTTTAGCAGTTGATATGGATGATTCTTTTTATTTTTCACATAAAGAATTAGACAAAATATTTTTTCATGACGAACGTCTCCAATTGGAATATAGTGATTTACGAAATCGTATTTTAGCTGAAACTCCACAGAGTTCTTATTCTTGTTTCCAAGAATTTTTGGCCAATAATCGAATAGATTTCTTTTTCCTAGGTGATTTTAATGAGGTTGAAATTCAAAATGTATTAGAATCATTTGGCTTTAAAGGTCGAAAAGGAGATGTGAAGGTTCAGTATTGTCAACCTTATTCCAATATCCTGCAGGAAGGTATGGTTCGGAAAAATGTGGGACAATCCATTTTGGAATTAGGTTATCATTGCCCTTCTGAATATGGTGATGAGCAACATTTACCCATGATTGTAATGAATGGTTTACTTGGTGGATTTGCTCACTCTAAACTATTTGCAAATGTCCGTGAAAATGCTGGATTGGCTTATACTATTTCAAGTCAGCTTGATTTATTTAGTGGATTCTTGAGGATGTATGCTGGTATCAATCGAGAAAATCGTAACCAGGCTCGTAAAATGATGAATAATCAACTGCTTGATTTAAAAAAAGGATATTTTACAGAGCTTGAGTTAGAGCAGACCAAGGGAATGATTCGTCGGTCTTTATTACTTTCTCAAGATAGTCAAAGTTCATTGATTGAACGTGCTTATCAAAATGCCTTACTTGGAAAATCTTCAGCAGACTTTAAAGGTTGGATTGCAAAACTCGAGCAAGTTGACAAAGATGCTATTTGTAGAGCAGCTAATAATGTGAAACTACAGGCGATTTACTTTATGGAAGGAATAGAATGACAAAGGTTGTTTTTGAAGAAAAATACTATCCAGCTGTAAAAGAAATGGTTTATCGAACTCATTTGTCAAATGGATTGACGGTTGCTCTTTTGCCTAAAAAGGAATTTAAGGAGGTTTACGGGAGTGTAACTGTACAGTTTGGTTCGGTAGATACTCTTGTCACAGAAGTTGACGGAGATGTAAAACAATATCCTGAAGGAATTGCTCATTTTCTTGAACATAAATTATTTGAGAGAGAAGATGCTAGCGATTTGATGTCGGCTTTTACGAGTCTAGGTGCAGATAGTAATGCCTTTACAAGCTTTACAAAAACAAGTTATCTTTTTTCAGCAACGGATCATTTTTTAGACAATTTAGACTTACTTGATGAATTGGTGACATTAGCACATTTTACTGAAGATTCCATTTTAAGAGAGCAGGATATTATTCAGCAAGAACGAGAAATGTATCAAGATGATCCAGATTCGTGTTTATTCTTTTCAACTCTAGCGAATTTGTATCCTGGTACACCTTTAGCAACTGATATAGTTGGAAGTGAGGAGTCAATTTCCCAAATTAATCTAACTAATTTGAAAGAAAATTTCACAAGGTTTTACAAACCTGTAAACATGTCTCTGTTTTTAGTTGGCAATTTTGATGTGGATCAAGTACAGGACTATTTTGAAAGCAAAAAACTGGAAGATTTAGATGTTCAGGAAGTAGCAAGAGAAAAGTTTGTTTTAAAAGATGTAAAGCAAACAGACAGTATGAGAATGGAAGTGTCTTCTCCCAAACTAGCGATAGGTATTAGAGGTAAACAAGATGTTGTTGAGGCTGATTGCTATCGACATCATATTTTATTAAAATTATTGTTTACAATGATGTTTGGTTGGACCTCGGATCGTTTTCAGAAATTATATGAATCAGGTAAAATTGATGCGTCCTTATCTCTTGAAGTTGAAGTAACAAGTCGCTTTCATTTTATTATGTTGACAATGGATACAAAAGAGCCAGTTGCTTTATCTTATCAGTTTAAAAAGGCTATTCGTAATTTCACAAAGGATTTAGATATTACAGAGGATCATTTAGACATTATCAAAAGAGAGATGTTTGGAGAATTTTTCAGTAGCATGAACTCTCTTGAATTTATTGCAACGCAATATGATGCTTTTGGACAAGGTGAGACAATCTTTGATTTGCCGAAAATTTTACAGGAAATTACTTTAGAGGATGTCCTTGATGCTGGACACCATTTAATAGATGATGGTGACATAGTTGATTTTACAATATTTCCATCATAGTAACCTATCATAATCGACACTAGAAAGAAGGAATGACAAGTATGAGGAAAAAAACAATTGGTGAGGTTTTACGTTTAGCTAGAACCAACCAAGGGTTAACTTTAGAAGAATTACACAAAAAAACAGAAATTCAGTTGGATATGTTGGAGGCAATGGAAGCTGATGATTTTGATCAACTTCCTAGTCCATTTTATACTCGTTCTTTTTTGAGAAAGTATGCGTGGGCAGTTGAGCTAGATGAGAGAATTGTCTTGGATGCTTATGATTCTGGGAGCATGATTACTTATGAGGAAGTAGATGTTGATGAAGACGAGTTAACAGGCAGGAGACGTTCCAGTAAGAAAAATAAGACATCATTTTTACCTTTATTTTATTTTATACTCTTTGCCCTATCGATTGTCATTTTTCTGACTTATTATGTTTGGAATTATCTCCAGACTCAACCGGAGAATTCATCTACGTCTAGTTATAGTGTAGTCCAAGCAACAAGTTCGACTAGTTCTGTAACTCCATCTTCAAGTAGTGGTTCATCAAGTAGCTCTTCGAATATTGAACCAGTTATAAGTGTATCAGGTGAAGGAAATTATGTAGAAATCGTTTATAAAACAAGTAAGGAAACCGCAAAATTACAATTGGCAGTTTCAGATGCTAGAAGTTGGGTTAGTGTTTCAGAAAGTGAGCTTGAGGGTGGTGTGACCTTATCACCGGATAATAAAAGTGCGGAAACAACAGTTTCAACAAAAAATCCTGTGACCATTACTTTAGGTGTTGTCAAAGGTGTTGCTTTAACAGTAGATAATCAGACTGTTGATTTATCGAAATTAACAGCTCAAACTGGACAAATCACTGTAACCTTTACTAGAAATTAAGGAAAAACGAATGAAAAAAGAACAAATTCCCAATCTCTTAACAATAGGTCGAATTCTTTTTATACCTATTTTTATCTTTATTTTAACGATAGGAAATTCGCTAGAAAGTCATATAGTAGCAGCTATTATATTCGCTATTGCCAGTATTACCGACTATTTAGACGGATATTTAGCTCGTAAATGGAATGTGGTTAGTAATTTTGGTAAATTTGCAGATCCTATGGCGGATAAGCTACTAGTTATGTCGGCTTTTATTATGCTGATTGAGTTAGGAATGGCTCCGGCTTGGATTGTTGCAGTGATTATCTGTCGTGAGTTGGCTGTGACAGGTTTGAGGCTTTTACTGGTTGAAACTGGTGGAACGGTTTTAGCAGCAGCCATGCCTGGAAAAATTAAAACTTTTAGTCAGATGTTTGCGATTATTTTCTTGCTATTACATTGGACTTTGATTGGTCAAGTCCTACTTTATGTAGCCTTGTTTTTCACTATCTACTCTGGCTATGATTATTTCAAGGGTAGTGCCTATGTATTTAAAGGGACATTTGGTTCGAAATGAAAGCAATAATTGATGTAAAAAATCTTTCTTTTCGTTATAAGGAAAGTCAGGAATACTATGATGTGAAGGATATTACGTTTCACGTGAAACGTGGAGAATGGCTTTCTATTGTAGGGCATAATGGTAGTGGTAAATCAACGACTGTTCGGTTAATTGATGGCTTACTGGAAGCAGAATCTGGAGAGATTGTAATTGATGGTCAACAGTTGACTGAGGAAAATGTTTGGGATATACGTCGTCAAATAGGTATGGTTTTTCAAAATCCAGACAATCAATTTGTTGGAGCGACTGTTGAAGATGACGTTGCCTTTGGTTTGGAAAATCAGGGCCTTTCTCGTCAAGAAATGAAAAAGAGAGTGGAAGAAGCTCTGGATTTGGTTGGCATGTTGGACTTTAAAAAGCGAGAGCCAGCGCGTTTATCGGGTGGCCAAAAACAACGTGTGGCCATTGCAGGTGTTGTAGCTCTAAGACCAGCTATTTTAATCCTAGATGAAGCGACAAGTATGTTGGATCCTGAGGGGCGTAGAGAACTGATTGAGACAGTAAAAGGAATTCGAAAAGATTATGATATGACGGTCATTTCCATTACACATGATTTGGAAGAAGTCGCCATGAGTGATCGTGTATTGGTCATAAAAAAAGGGGAAATTGAATCAACCAGTAGTCCTAGAGAACTTTTCTCTCGAAGTGATTTAGATCAAATTGGATTAGACGATCCTTTTGCCAATCAATTAAAACATTCTTTGAGCCAGAATGGCTATGATTTGCCTGGAAATTATTTGACAGAAAGTGAGCTAGAGGATAAACTATGGGAATTGCTCTAGAAAATGTGAGTTTTACATATCAAGAAGGGACTCCCTTAGCTTCAGCAGCTTTGTTGGATGTTTCTTTGACGATTGAAGATGGTTCTTATACGGCTTTAATTGGGCATACAGGTAGCGGCAAATCGACTATTTTACAACTTTTAAACGGTTTATTGGTGCCAAGTCAAGGAAGTGTACGAGTTTTTGATACCTTAATCACCTCGAATTCTAAAAATAAAGATATTCGTCAAATTAGAAAACAGGTTGGCTTGGTATTTCAGTTTGCTGAAAATCAGATCTTTGAAGAAACAGTTTTGAAGGACGTTGCTTTTGGACCACAAAATTTTGGAGTTTCTGAAGAAGATGCGGAGCAGATTGCGCGTGAGAAACTGGCTTTGGTTGGAATTGATGAATCACTTTTTGATCGTAGTCCGTTTGAGTTGTCAGGTGGACAAATGAGACGTGTCGCAATTGCAGGCATACTTGCCATGGAGCCAGCTATATTAGTCTTAGATGAGCCAACAGCTGGCCTAGATCCTCTAGGTAGAAAAGAGTTGATGAATTTGTTCAAAAAACTCCACCGGTCAGGGATGACCATTGTCTTAGTCACGCATTTGATGGATGATGTTGCTGAATATGCGAATCAAGTCTATGTGATGGAAAAGGGACGTTTAGTGAAGGGTGGCAAACCAAGTGATGTCTTTCAAGATGTTGTTTTTATGGAAGAAGTTCAGTTGGGAGTACCTAAGATTACAGCTTTTTGTAAACGATTGGTTGATAGAGGCGTGGCATTTAAACGATTACCGATTAAGATAGAGGAGTTCAAGGAGTCGCTAAATGGATAGTATGATTTTGGGGCGTTATATCCCAGGGGATTCGATTGTTCACCGGTTGGACCCACGTAGTAAATTACTGGCTATGATGCTACTGATTTTGATCGTTTTTTGGGCTAATAATCCTTTGACGAATCTAATTCTTTTTATAGCGACAGGGATATTTATTGCCTTGTCAGGAGTATCTCTTTCATTCTTTATTCAGGGCTTGAAATCTATGTTTTTCTTGATTGCCTTCACAACTATTTTTCAACTATTTTTCATTTCTAATGGGAATGTTTTATTTGAGTTTTCGTTTGTGAGAATCACGGATTATGCTTTGCAACAAGCTGGAATTATTTTTTGTCGCTTTGTATTGATTATTTTCTTTTCAACTTTGTTAACCTTAACGACCATGCCCTTAAGTTTGGCATCAGCTGTCGAAGCTTTGTTAGCGCCTTTAAAGCGTGTGAAAGTTCCAGTTCATGAAATCGGTTTGATGCTGTCTATGAGTTTGCGTTTTGTCCCAACCTTGATGGATGATACGACGCGGATTATGAATGCACAGAAAGCGCGTGGAGTGGATTTTGGAGAAGGAAGTATTGTTCAAAAGGTGAAGGCTATGATTCCCATTTTGATTCCTCTTTTTGCGACAAGTTTAAAACGTGCGGATTCCTTGGCTATTGCTATGGAAGCGCGTGGTTATCAGGGGGGAAAAGGCAGAAGTCAATACCGACAACTGAAATGGACTCGAAAGGATACGCTGACCATTCTTGTTATTCTCGTACTTGGTTGTTGCTTATTTTTCTTAAAATCTTAGTAGCTTTCAGGAATTAATAAAAAAGTTACTGTAACAGTTTTTGATATAAAGGTAGGAATATGAACCGTTTTAAAAAATCAAAATATGTCATTATTGTTTTTGTCACTGTTCTGCTTGTCTCAGCTCTCTTAGCGACGACTTATTCAAGTACAATTGTGACAAAATTAGGAGATGGAATCTCATTGGTTGATAGGGTTGTGCAAAAACCTTTTCAGTTGTTTGATTCTGTCAAATCAGATTTGGCTCATTTGACACGAACTTATAATGAAAATGAAAGTTTGAAGAAACAGATTTACCAATTAGAAGTTAAATCAAATGAGGCGGAAAGTTTAAAGACGGAAAATGAACAACTGCGTCAATTGCTTGATATGAAGTCCAAGTTGCAAGCCACAAAGACTTTAGCAGCAGATGTTATTATGCGTTCTCCGGTATCTTGGAAGCAGGAATTGACCCTGGATGCAGGTAAATCAAAAGGGGCTTCTGAGAACATGTTAGCCATTGCAAATGGTGGCTTGATTGGGAGTGTCTCAAAAGTGGAGGAGAACTCTACTATGGTCAACCTTCTGACAAATACGGAAAATGCTGATAAGATTTCTGTTAAAATTCAACATGGTTCTACTACAATTTATGGTATTATTGTTGGCTATGACAAAGAAAATGAAGTTCTTAAAATTAGCCAATTAAATAGTAATAGCGATATTAGTGCGGGAGATAAGGTAACCACTGGTGGATTAGGAAACTTTAACGTTGCGGATATTCCTGTTGGTGAAGTGGTTGCCACAACGCATAGTACGGACTACTTGACACGAGAAGTAACTGTTAAATTAAGTGCAGATACTCATAATGTGAGTGTGATAGAATTAGTGGGGAATTCATAATGAGACAGTTGAAGCGGGTTGGAGTATTTTTATTGCTTCCTTTCTTTGTTCTAATTGATGCCCATATTAGTCAGCTTCTGGGCTCATTTTTTCCCCACGTGCAGTTGGCTAGTCATTTTCTATTTTTGTTTCTCTTATTTGAGACGATTGAGGTATCAGAGTATCTCTATTTAGCATATTGTTTTGTAGTGGGTTTGGTTTATGACATTTACTTTTTCCACTTGATAGGGATTGCGACTTTGTTGTTCGTCTTGTTGGGAGTATTTCTCCATAAATTTAATAGTGTTATTTTATTGAATCGTTGGACGAGAATGTTGGCAATTATTGTCATGACTTTTCTATTTGAGATGGGAGCTTATATACTTGCATTAGTGGTAGGTTTAACTGTGGATAGTATGTCTTTGTTTATAGTCTATAGTTTAGTGCCATCAATGATTTTGAACCTTATATGTATGATTATTTTTCAGTTTATTTTTGAAAAGTTTTACCTATAAGAAAGAAATAAAAATGTAACAAAGGCGTAATATTCATTAGGCCTTTTTTTGGTATACTAGTAGTGTCTTTAAAAGAAGGAGTATCTACGAAATATGAAGAAAAAAATCTTAGCGTCACTTTTACTAAGTACAGTAATGGTTTCTCAAGTAGCTGTTTTAACAACTGCGCATGCAGAAACTACTGATGACAAAATTGCTGCTCAAGATAATAAAATTAGTAACTTAACAGCACAACAACAAGAAGCCCAAAAACAAGTTGATCAAATTCAGGAGCAAGTATCTGCTATTCAAACAGAGCAATCAAACTTGCAATCTGAAAATGATAGACTACAAGCAGAATCTAAAAAGCTTGAGGGTGAAATTACAGAACTTTCTAAGAATATTGTATCTCGCAATGATTCATTGCAAAAACAAGCTCGTAGTGCTCAAACAAATGGAGCTGCAACAAATTACATCAATACAATTGTAAACTCAAAATCAATTACAGAAGCTATTTCACGTGTTGCTGCAATGAGTGAAATCGTATCTGCAAACAACAAAATGTTGGAACAACAAAAGGCAGATAAAAAAGCTATTTCTGAAAAACAAGTAGCAAACAATGATGCAATTAATACAGTTATTGCAAATCAGCAAAAACTAGCTGATGATGCTCAAACATTAACTACAAAACAAGCTGAGTTGAAAGCTGCAGAATTGAATCTTGCTGCTGAAAAGGCTACTGCTGAGGATGAAAAAGCAAGTTTACTTGAGAAAAAAGCTGCAGCGGAAGCAGAAGCTAAAGCAGCTGCAGAAGCAGAAGCAGCCTACAAAGCTAAACAAGCAAGTCAACAACAAACAGTAGTTGCTTCTGGGAATACAACTTTTACAGCAGAAGTTCAAGCAGTATCTAGTTCATCTGAATCATCTTCAAGCTACACTCCTGCATCAGTAAAACATCGTCCAACATACAGTACAAACGCTTCAAGTTATCCAACTGGTGAGTGTACATGGGGAGCTAAAACATTAGCACCTTGGGCTGGAGATTACTGGGGTAATGGAGCACAGTGGGCTACAAGTGCAGCTGCTGCAGGATTCCGCACAGGATCTACACCTCAAGTTGGTGCCATTGCATGTTGGAATGATGGTGGATATGGACACGTAGCCGTGGTTACAGCTGTTTCATCATCAACAAGTATCCAAGTATCTGAATCAAACTATGGTGGAAACCGTACAATCGGAAATAAACGTGGTTGGTTCAATCCTACTACAACTTCAGAAGGTTTTGTAACATATATCTATCCAAACTAATGAATAAAACGAAGAGGCTCGATTTGAGTCTCTTTTATAATTTATATACTTTAAAAATCTACTAAAATAGCTTGAAAATATTGAAAAAGTATGGTAAAATGAAAATTGTCGTGTGAACGATAATACTCATTCTTGATGAATTGTGAAACAGTTGCCTTTGGGTCGTTTTGCGAGTTGAAGTCAAGAAGAGGAAAAAAACAAAAAGGAGAAATACTCATGGCAGTAATTTCAATGAAACAACTTCTTGAGGCTGGTGTACACTTTGGTCACCAAACTCGTCGCTGGAACCCTAAGATGGCTAAGTACATCTTCACTGAGCGTAACGGAATCCACGTTATCGACTTGCAACAAACTGTAAAATACGCTGACCAAGCATACGACTTCATGCGTGATGCAGCAGCTAACGATGCAGTTGTATTGTTCGTTGGTACTAAGAAACAAGCGGCTGATGCAGTTGCTGAAGAAGCAGTACGTTCAGGTCAATACTTCATCAACCACCGTTGGTTGGGTGGAACTCTTACAAACTGGGGAACAATCCAAAAACGTATCGCTCGTTTGAAAGAAATCAAACGTATGGAAGAAGATGGAACTTTCGAAGTTCTTCCTAAGAAAGAAGTTGCACTTCTTAACAAACAACGTGCACGTCTTGAAAAATTCTTGGGTGGTATCGAAGATATGCCTCGTATCCCAGATGTTATGTACGTAGTTGACCCACATAAAGAGCAAATCGCTGTTAAAGAAGCTAAGAAATTGGGAATCCCAGTTGTAGCGATGGTTGATACAAACACTGATCCAGATGATATCGATGTAATCATCCCAGCTAACGATGATGCTATCCGCGCTGTTAAATTGATTACAGCTAAATTGGCTGATGCTATCATCGAAGGACGTCAAGGTGAAGATGCAGTAGCAGTTGAAGCAGAATTTGCAGCTTCAGAAGCTCAAGCAGATTCAATTGAAGAAATCGTTGAAGTTGTAGAAGGCGACAACGCTTAATTTATATAAATAGTAATTACCTAGGAGGGCGGGGCTTAGCCCGGCTCTCCTATTTTTAAAAAATATAGGAGAATCAAAATGGCAGAAATTACAGCTAAACTTGTAAAAGAGTTGCGTGAAAAATCTGGTGCCGGAGTTATGGACGCTAAAAAAGCGCTTGTAGAAACAGACGGTGACATCGAAAAAGCTATTGAATTGCTTCGTGAAAAAGGTATGGCTAAGGCAGCTAAGAAGGCTGACCGTGTTGCTGCAGAAGGTTTGACTGGTGTTTACGTTAACGGTAATGTTGCAGCAGTTATTGAAGTAAACGCTGAAACTGACTTCGTTGCGAAAAATGCTCAATTCGTTGAATTGGTAAATGCTACAGCTAAAGTAATCGCTGAAGGTAAACCAGCTAACAACGAAGAAGCACTTGCATTGACAATGCCTTCAGGTGAAACACTTGAAGCTGCATATGTATCTGCAACAGCAACTATCGGAGAAAAAATCTCATTCCGTCGCTTTGCATTGATTGAAAAAACAGACGCACAACACTTTGGAGCTTACCAACATAACGGTGGACGTATCGGTGTTATTTCAGTTGTTGAAGGTGGAGATGAAGCACTTGCTAAACAATTGTCAATGCACATCGCAGCGATGAAACCAACAGTTCTTTCTTACAAAGAATTGGATGAGCAATTCGTTAAAGATGAGTTGGCACAATTGAACCACGTAATCGACCAAGATAATGAAAGCCGTGCAATGGTTAACAAACCAGCTCTTCCACACTTGAAGTATGGATCAAAATCTCAATTGACTGATGAAGTGATTGCTCAAGCTGAAGCTGACATCAAAGCTGAGTTGGCTGCAGAAGGTAAACCAGAAAAAATCTGGGACAAAATCATCCCAGGTAAAATGGATCGCTTCATGCTTGACAACACTAAAGTTGACCAAGCTTACACACTTCTTGCACAAGTCTACATCATGGATGACAGCAAGACAGTTGAAGCATACCTTGAATCAGTTAACGCTTCAGTAGTTGAGTTCGCTCGCTTTGAAGTTGGTGAAGGTATCGAAAAAGCTGCAAATGACTTCGAAGCTGAAGTTGCAGCTACAATGGCAGCAGCCTTGAATAACTAATAATAAAAAGGAAGCTAAATTGCTTCCTTTTTCTATGTAGTAGATTCCTATAGGAAGAGCCTTCTACTTTTCAAGATATAAACAAAAAGCCCTATAATAAGGGCTAAGTGTATTTAGGAGACTACACTTCAAATTCATAGAGTGCTGTAGACAAATAACGTTCGCCGTTATCTGGTGCTAGAGCAAGGACTTTCTTACCTGTACCTAATTTCTTAGCAACTTCAATTGCTCCGTAGATAGCTGCAGCTGAAGAAATGCCAACAAGGAATCCTTCTTTTCCGCCAATCTCACGGCCAAGTGCAAGAGCATTGTCTGATGTTACACGAACGATACCATCATAGGCGTTTGTATCAAGTGTATCAGGAATAAATCCAGCTGAGATACCTTGAATTTTGTGAGGACCAGGTTTTTCACCAGATAGAATAGCAGATTCATCTGCTTCTACTGCAAAAACTTGAATGCTTGAATTTGCTGATTTGAGTGCATGAGAAACACCAGAAATCGTTCCACCGGTACCCACTCCAGCAACAAAGGCATCTAGTCCATCTTTACCGAAAGCAGCTAGTATTTCAGCTCCTGTTGTTCTTTCGTGTACTTCTGGATTAGCTGGATTGTCAAATTGAAGAGGAAGGAAACCATCACGTTCAGCAGCGATTTCTTGAGCCTTAGCAATAGCACCTTTCATTCCCTCGCTGCCAGGAGTTAGGACGATTTCAGCGCCATAAGCTTGGATAATCTTACGTCGTTCTACACTCATAGTTTCAGGCATAACGATGACGACTTTATACCCTTTAGCAGCACCTACCCATGAAAGTCCAATACCAGTGTTTCCACTTGTTGCTTCAACAAGTGTAGAACCTGGTTTCAAAGTACCATCTTGTTCAGCTTTTTCAATCATGCTAAGAGCAATACGGTCTTTTACAGAAGAACCAGGGTTAAATGCTTCAAGTTTTACATAGACATCTGCGGCGCCTTCTGGCACAATACTGTTGAGTTTAACGATCGGAGTTTGACCGATTAATTCAGTAATGTTGTTATAAATAGACATATGAATACCTCTTTGTATAAGATATTTCTAGTATAACGCTATCTATACCATTTGTAAAATATAGAAATCCTATCGAAGCGATAGGATTTTTTTATATCATAGGTCTAAGCCATTAATTTTTAAGCGATTGTGGTAGGCTAATTCTAGTAAATATGTATAAAGTGGAACGATATCGGTTTTCTTAGGAAATTCAAATTTATGAGAACTAAAATGTTCATTATGTGCTTTTAGAAAGACATTTTCTAAATAAGTAATAGTAATTTCACTATCATCTATACCTGCTCCTGCAGTTTCCATTTCAACGTTAATAATGTTCATTAAAAAGATTGATTTAATGGACATCTTACGACCAGTAGCTCCTTGTTTATCTGTAAAGATAATACGGATATTTGTAAATATAATCGAGTCACGAATCAGTTTATACCCACTTTGAATTTCTTCATTTTCTAGTAGATATTGTCCATATTCTTTGATAAGAGTTTCTTTGTTTTGCTCGCTAAAGTTACCAGCGAGTCCTTGAATGAATTTTCCAAATGCCATATTTTTCTCCTTTATTTACACTAAGTTTACAGGAACTTCAACTTCACGTAAACCTTGATCAGTTAAAGTAACTTTTCCATTAAAAAACTCCACAAGTGCAGCTTTAATATTTTCTTTGTCTTCTTTATCAACATAAATCATCGTATCGACCTGATCTGTAAAATTTGTATCTAGCTCAATGAGGTTATGTTCTTTAAGGAAGTTACTGTACTCTTGGTACTGAGCGTAAGACATTTGAATAGCAATGCCAGCTTGTTCTTTTATTTCAATGATGCCAAGTTCTTTGACAGCTAAGGCCACACTGCCTGCGTAAGCACGAATCAGTCCTCCGGCGCCTAATTTAATACCACCAAAGTAGCGTGTCACGACCACACAGACATTGGTGAGATTGTGATTTTCTAGTACCCCAAGCATGGGAACGCCAGCAGTACCACTAGGCTCACCATCATCACTTGTACGTTTAATTTCACTACGCTCCCCAATAATAAAAGCAGAGCAGTTATGCGTAGCTTTGTAGTGTTCTTTTTTGATGGCAGTAATGAAGTCACGAGCCTCTTCTTCGCTATAAACACGCTTGGCATGACAGATAAAGCGGGATTTTTTGATTTCTTCTTGGACTTGACCGTCCTCTTTAATTGTTCTAAATTCCATGATTTAATTGTACTAAAAAATCATTTAAAGCGCTAGGTTTTTACGAATAAAGAAGTATGAAAGTAAATCCAAATTATCTCGGTCGGTTGTTTACGGAGAATGAATTAACTAAAGAGGAACGTCAGTTGGCGGAGAAACTTCCAGCAATGAGAAAAGAGAAGGGAAAACTTTTCTGTCAACGTTGTAATGGTACTATTCTAGAAGAATGGTATTTACCTATCGGTGCTTACTATTGTCGGAAGTGCTTGCTGATGAAGCGAGTCAGGAGTGATCAAGATTTATACTATTTTCCGCAGGAGGATTTTCCTAAACAGAATGTTCTTAAATGGCGTGGTCAATTAACTCCTTTTCAAGAAAAGGTGTCAGAGGGACTGATTCAAGCAGTAGACAAGCAAGAACCAACCTTAGTTCATGCGGTTACAGGAGCTGGAAAGACAGAAATGATTTATCAAGTAGTGGCTAAAGTGATCAATGCGGGTGGTGCAGTATGTTTGGCCAGTCCTCGCATAGATGTTTGTTTGGAGCTATACAAGCGCTTGCAAGATGATTTTGCTTGTGAGATAGCTCTTCTACACGGGGAATCAGATCCATATTTTCGAACACCATTAGTTGTTGCGACGACCCATCAGTTATTGAAGTTTTATCAAGCTTTTGATTTGCTGATAGTGGATGAAGTAGATGCTTTTCCTTATATTGACAATCCCACGCTTTACCACGCTGTCAAGAATAGTGTAAAGGAGAATGGCTTGAGAATCTTTTTAACAGCGACTTCGACTGATGAGTTAGATAGGAAGGTTCGCATAGGAGAACTAAAACGATTGAGCTTGCCAAGACGATTTCATGGAAATCCGTTGATTATTCCTAAACCTGTCTGGTTATCCGATTTTAATCGCTATTTAGAGAAGAAGTGTTTGTCACCAAAGTTAAAGTCTTATATTGAGAAGCAGAGAAAGACAGCTTATCCGTTACTCATTTTTGCTTCAGAAATTAAGAAAGGGGAGCAGTTAAAAGAAATCTTACAGGAGCAATTTCCAAATGAGAAAATTGGCTTTGTATCTTCTATCACAGAAAATCGATTAGAGCAGGTACAAGCTTTTCGAGATAGAGAACTGACAATACTTATCAGTACGACGATATTGGAGCGTGGAGTTACCTTCCCTTGTGTGGACGTTTTCGTAGTAGAGGCCAATCATCGTCTGTTTACCAAGTCTAGTTTAATACAGATTGGAGGACGAGTTGGGCGAAGCATGGATAGACCGACAGGGGATTTGCTTTTTTTCCATGATGGGTTAAATACTTCAATCAAGAAGGCAATTAAGGAAATTCAGCAGATGAATAAGGAAGCGGGTCTATGAGGTGCTTATTGTGCGGGCAGACTATGAAGGCTGTTTTAACTTTTAGTAGTCTCTTACTTCTGAGGAATGATGTCTCATGTCTTTGTTTAGATTGTGATTCTACTTTTGAGAAAATTGGAGAAGAGTACTGTCCAAACTGTATGAAAACAGGATTGTCAACAAAGTGTCAAGATTGTCAACTTTGGTGTAAAGAAGGAATTGAGGTCAGTCATAGAGGGATTTTTACTTACAATCAAGCTATGAAGGATTTTTTCAGTCGGTATAAGTTTGATGGAGACTTCCTTTTAAGAAAAGTTTTTGCTTCATTTTTAAGTGAGGAGTTGAAAAAGTACAAAGAGTATCAATTTGTCGTAATTCCTCTAAGTCCTGAAAGATTACTTGAGAGGGGATTTAACCAGGTTGAAGGTTTAGTTGAAGCAGCAGGGTTCTCTTTTCAAGACTTACTAGAGAAGAGAGAAGAGCGGGCCAGTTCTTCTAAAAATCGTTCAGAACGCTTGGGGACAGAACTTCCTTTCTTTATTAAAAGGGGAGTCACTATTCCTAAAAAAATCCTACTTATAGATGACATTTACACTACTGGAACAACTATAAATCGTGTGAAGAGATTGCTAGAAGAAGCTGGTGCTGAGGATGTAAAAACATTTTCCCTTGTAAGATGAGGAAAAAAATTTGCAAAAATAAAATGAAAGCGTTATAATGAAATCAGAAAAACAAAAATGTTTAGAAAGAAGGTACTCATATGATTAAATATAGTATCCGTGGTGAAAACCTAGAAGTAACAGAAGCAATTCGTGATTATGTAGTTTCTAAACTCGAAAAGATCGAAAAGTATTTTCAAGCTGAACAAGAGTTGGATGCTCGAGTTAACTTGAAGGTGTATCGTGAAAAAACTGCTAAAGTGGAGGTGACGATTCCACTTGGTTCAATTACTCTTCGTGCAGAAGATGTGTCTCAAGATATGTATGGTTCAATTGACCTTGTAACCGATAAAATTGAACGTCAGATTCGTAAAAATAAAACAAAAATCGAGCGTAAAAATAAAAATAAGGTAGCAACTAGTCAATTATTTACAGATGCTTTGGTGGAAGATCCAAATGTTGTCCAGTCTAGAGTTGTTCGTTCAAAACAAATTGATTTAAAACCAATGGATTTGGAAGAAGCTATTCTACAGATGGATTTGTTGGGACATGATTTCTTTATCTATGTGGATGTTGAAGATCAAACAACCAATGTGATTTATCGTCGTGAGGATGGCGAGATTGGCTTGTTAGAAGTTAAAGAATCTTAATTTCAATATGTGTAAAGGTAGGTTTACTGGGTTGTAAACCTCCTTTTTCTTATAGTTTGTAGAATTACTGATTACACTTTTAAAAAGTCGCTTTTTGGTGGTTATTATGGTATAATGGGTGCCAAGAGGTTTGGAATGAAAAAATTTTATGTAAGTCCTATTTTCCCCTTAATATTAGGAATAGTGGCGTTCGGAGTGCTATCTGTGCAACTTGTTTTTGTAACGAATACACTGGTAACGCTATTTCTTTTGCTACTTATTTTGGGTTCATATATTTTACTATTCATTCATCAGAGAGACTACTACTCAAAGAGTGGAGTAGAACAAATCCAGTATGTAAACCACCAAGCTGAAGATAGTTTGACAACCTTGTTAGAACAGATGCCTGTCGGAGTTATTAAACTAGACTTATTGTCAGGTGAAGTTGAGTGGTTCAATCCTTACGCTGAATTGATTTTGACTAATGAAGTGGGCGAGATTGATGTTGCATTAATTCAAACAATTATAAAGGCTTCTGTGGGGAATCCAGGTTCTTATGCTACCTTAGGTGAGATCCGTTATTCGGTTCATATGGACAAGGTATCTGGAGTTCTTTATTTCTTTGATGTGTCTGGAGAATACGAAGCGACTGTTGAGTTAGTTACGAGTAGACCTGTTATTGGGATTGTCTCCGTTGACAACTATGATGACTTAGAAGATGAAACATCGGAGTCTGATATCAGTCATATTAATAGTTTTGTAGCCAATTTTGTTTCAGAATTTGCTGGAAAATATGCCATGTTCTCCCGTCGAGTGAGTATGGATCGCTTTTACCTATTTACGGACTACACGGTGCTTGAGGGATTGATGAACGATAAATTTTCTGTTATTGATGCATTCAGAGAAGAGTCGAAACAGAGACAGTTGCCCTTGACCTTAAGTATGGGATTTTCTTATGGTGATGGAAATCATGATGAGATAGGGAAAGTTGCATTGCTCAACTTGAACTTGGCTGAAGTGCGTGGTGGCGACCAAGTGGTTGTCAAGGAAAACGACGAAACGAAAAATCCAGTTTATTTTGGTGGTGGATCTGCTGCCTCAATCAAACGTACACGGACTCGTACGCGTGCTATGATGACGGCTATTTCAGATAAGATTCGTAGTGTGGATCAGGTTTTTGTAGTTGGTCACAAAAATCTAGATATGGATGCTTTGGGTTCTGCTGTAGGTATGCAGTTGTTTGCCAGCAATGTGACTCAAAATAGCTATGCTATTTATGACGAAGAACAAATGTCGACGGATATTGAGCGAGCTGTTTCATTCTTAGAAAAAGAAGGAGTTACAAAGTTGTTTTCTGTTAAGGATGCAATGGGTATGGTGACCAATCGTTCTTTGTTGATTCTTGTTGACCATTCAAAGACAGCTTTAACTTTATCAAAAGAATTTTATGATTTGTTTACCCAAACCATCGTCATCGACCACCACAGAAGGGATCAGGATTTCCCAGATAATGCAGTTATCACTTATATCGAAAGTGGTGCAAGCAGTGCCAGTGAGTTGGTAACGGAATTGATTCAGTTCCAGAATTCTAAGAAAAATCGTTTGAGTCGTATGCAAGCAAGTGTCTTGATGGCTGGTATGATGTTGGATACTAAAAATTTCACCTCACGAGTGACTAGTCGGACATTTGATGTTGCTAGCTATCTCAGAACGCGCGGAAGTGATAGTATTGCTATTCAGGAAATGGCTGCGACAGATTTTGAAGAATATCGTGAGGTCAATGAACTGATTTTACAGGGGCGTAAATTAGGTTCAGATGTACTGATAGCAGAGGCTAAGGACTCGAAATGCTATGATACAGTTGTTATTAGTAAGGCAGCAGATGCCATGTTAGCTATGTCGGGTATTGAAGCGAGTTTTGTTCTTGCGAAGAATACACAAGGGTTTATCTCTATCTCAGCTCGCAGTCGTAGTAAGCTGAATGTACAACGGATTATGGAAGAGCTGGGAGGCGGCGGCCACTTTAATTTAGCAGCAGCTCAAATTAAGGATTTAACCTTGTCAGAAGCAGGTGAAAAACTGACAGAAATTGTATTAAATGGAATAAAGGAAAAGGAGAAAGAAGAATGAAAGTAATCTTTTTAGCAGATGTCAAAGGAAAAGGTAAAAAAGGCGAAATTAAGGAAGTACCAACAGGGTATGCGCAAAACTTTCTTATCAAAAAGAATCTAGCCAAAGAAGCGACTGCTCAAGCTGTAGGTGAACTTCGTGGTAAACAAAAATCTGAAGAAAAAGCTCATGCTGAGATGATTGCAGAAGCAAAAGCAATTAAAGCCCAACTAGAAGCAGAAGAAACGGTTGTAGAATTTGTTGAAAAAGTTGGTCCAGATGGTCGTACCTTTGGTTCCATTACCAATAAGAAAATTGCAGAAGAATTGCAAAAGCAATTTGGAATTAAGATTGATAAACGTCATATTCAAGTACAAGCTCCGATTCGAGCAGTTGGTTTGATTGATGTACCAGTGAAAATCTATCAAGATATCACAAGTGTAATCAATCTACGTGTGAAAGAAGGGTAAATTTACACTTTCTTGACAAGATTGTAAAAGGAAGGGAAGTCTGATGGCAGAAGTAGAAGAGTTACGAGTACAACCTCAAGATATCTTAGCTGAGCAATCCGTTTTAGGGGCTATCTTTATTGACGAGAGTAAGCTTGTTTTTGTGCGAGAATATATTGAGTCTCGGGACTTTTTTAAGTATGCCCATCGTTTGATTTTCCAAGCTATGGTCGATTTATCCGATCGTGGCGATGCTATAGATGCAACAACGGTTCGTACCATTCTTGATAATCAAGGTGATTTACAGAATATTGGTGGCCTGTCTTACCTAGTTGAGATTGTCAATTCTGTGCCAACTTCTGCTAATGCGGAGTATTATGCTAAAATTGTTGCAGAAAAGGCTATGCTACGGCGATTAATCGCCAAGTTGACAGAGTCTGTCAATCAAGCTTACGAGGCTTCACAACCAGCTGATGAAATCATTGCTCAAGCAGAAAAAGGGTTGATTGATGTTAGTGAAAATGCTAATCGAAGTGGATTTAAGAACATTAGAGATGTGTTGAATGTCAACTTTGGCAATCTGGAGGCTCGCTCCCAACAAACTACTGATATTACAGGTATTGCGACAGGTTATCGTGATTTGGATCATATGACGACTGGTTTGCATGAGGAGGAGTTGATTATTTTGGCAGCTCGTCCTGCGGTTGGTAAGACAGCCTTTGCCTTGAATATTGCTCAGAACATTGGGACTAAGTTGGACAAAACGGTTGCTATCTTTTCGCTCGAAATGGGTGCGGAAAGTTTAGTGGATCGTATGTTGGCGGCAGAAGGTTTGGTGGAATCGCATTCTATCCGTACAGGTCAATTGACCGATGAGGAATGGCAAAAGTATACCATTGCTCAAGGCAATTTGGCTAATGCAAGTATCTACATTGATGATACGCCAGGAATTCGGATTACAGAGATTCGTTCTCGTTCACGTAAATTAGCTCAAGAAACTGGAAATCTTGGTTTGATTTTGATAGACTATTTGCAGCTTATCACGGGAACTGGTCGAGAAAATCGTCAACAAGAGGTTTCAGAAATTTCACGTCAGTTGAAAATCCTAGCCAAGGAACTGAAAGTTCCAGTAATCGCTCTAAGTCAGCTTTCTCGTGGTGTAGAACAACGTCAGGATAAGAGACCGGTCTTGTCTGATATTCGTGAATCTGGGTCTATTGAGCAGGACGCTGATATCGTAGCCTTTCTTTATCGCGACGATTACTATGAGCGTGGTGGTGAAGAAGAGGAAGGCATACCAAATAATAAGGTAGAAGTTATTATCGAGAAAAACCGTAGTGGAGCTCGTGGAACGGTGGAATTGATTTTTCAAAAAGAATACAATAAATTTTCAAGTATCTCAAAGAGGGAGGCATAAGATGTCAGATGCATTTACAGATGTAGCCAAGATGAAAAAAATCAAAGAAGAAATCAAGGCACATGAGGGACAAGTCGTAGAAATGACTTTGGAGAATGGTCGTAAGCGCCAAAAAAATAGATTGGGTAAGCTAATTGAGGTTTATCCATCCCTATTTATCGTTGAATTTGGGAACGTTGAAGGAGATAAACAAGCTAATGTTTACGTTGAATCCTTTACTTATTCAGATATCCTTACAGAAAAGAATTTGATTCATTATCTTGACTAAAGTGAGAAATTTTCTCACTTTTTCTTTTTTCTCCGAATAGTTTAAGTGAAGGCAATCTTCGACTTATATTATTTTTCAAGGAGGAAGAATGAAAGTTTTACCATTCAAAGTAACAGAGACAGGATTTTCTTTTAGAAAATCAGCTAAAAAAGTTGTTCCCTTTTTAGTAGTAGGATTGATGCTAGCAGCGGGTGATAGTGCATATGCCTATTCCGGAGGAAATGGATCGATTGCGCGTGGGGATGATTATCCTGCTTATTATAAAAATGGCAGTCAGGAAATTGATAAGTGGCGCATGTATTCTCGTCAGTGTACTTCTTTTGCAGCCTTTCGATTAAGTGGTGTAAATGGTTTTGAGATTCCGGCAGCTTATGGAAATGCGAATGAATGGGGTCATCGTGCTCGTCGTGAAGGGTATCGTGTAGATAATACACCAGCTATTGGCTCCATTGCTTGGTCTACTGCAGGGACTTATGGTCATGTTGCTTGGGTGTCAAATGTAATAGGAGATGAGATTGAGATTGAGGAATACAACTATGGAATAAGGGAATCTTACAATAAGCGAGTCGTGAAGGCGAATACTATGACTGGTTTTATTCATTTTAAAGATTTAGCTGGAGGCAGTGCAGGGAATAGTCAAACTTCAGTTTCCACAGGAGGAACACATTCTTTCAAGGCTAAGGCTGCTATCAAAAATCAGCCTCTAGCGAGCGCTACGACGATTGATTACTATTATGCTGGCGATAATGTTCATTATGATCAAGTTCTTGAAAAAGACGGATACAAGTGGTTGAGTTATACGGCTTATAATGGAAGCCGTCGTTATGTAGAATTGGAGGCTGTGAATACAAATCCTCTTGATTCTCACGTTCTAAATGATTCTCGTATCTCTTCCACAGGAGGAACACATTTTTTTAAGGCTAAATCTGCTATCAAGACTCAGCCCCTAGCTAGTGCAACTACAATTGATTATTATTACTCTGGAGAGAATGTTCATTATGATCAGATTCTCGAAAAAGATGGATATAAATGGTTGAGTTATACTTCTTATAATGGAAGTCGTCGCTATGTTCAGTTGGAAGAAGTTTCGCACTCGGATGTTCACCAACCAGGAAATACCTCTAACAACAATACGGATAGTAGTTTGGCTATAAATTGGAAGAAAGTGAATGGTAGTTGGTATCATTTTAAATCCAATGGTTCTAAATCAACGGGATGGCTAAAAGATGGTTCTAACTGGTATTATTTGAAATCGTCAGGCGAAATGCAGACAGGCTGGTTACAGGAGAAAGGATTTTGGTATTATCTAGATGACTCAGGGGCAATGAAAACGGGCTGGTATCAAGTCTCTGGTAAGTGGTATTATTCTTACTCTTCAGGTGAGCTAGCTGTTAATACTATAGTGGACGGTTATACTGTAAATCATAACGGTGAGTGGGTTTAATTTTAAGTAATTGAATCTGAACAGGAGAGAAATCTCCTGTTTTTTTGTTTAAACTAGAGTTTTTATGAAGAGTTAAGATATCTGAATTGGATTCGAAACTATAATTTACTATAGAAAATGAAAGTGATGAAAAGAAAGCTAGTAAAACATGCGTTACTTTCTTGAAGTTTTTTATAGCCTTGAAATACAACATATTAATAATAAAGTATATATAATATAACATATCTCTTGATTTCACTCAAAAAAAGGTTTATAATGTACATAAATATGATTCTCAAAAAGAGGTACACAAGATGAACAAAAAGAAAATGATTTTAACCAGTTTGGCTAGTGTGGCTGTTTTAGGTGCTACATTTGTTGCATCTCAACCGTCAGTTGTGAAAGCTGATGACAAACCTACAGCTGCTCAACCTACTGGAGAAACTAAGCCTACACCTGCGGCTGAAACACCAAAAACTGAAGTAGAAAAAGCAAAAGAAGCTGAAAAAGAAGCTAATGCTAAAGTTGATGCAGCTCAATCTAAAGTAGATAGAACAACTACTACAGCAACTGATGCAGCTACTAAACTTGAAACAGAGAAAAAAGAAGCTGCTGACGCTGAAACTGCAAAAGTCGAAGCTGAAAAAGCTAAAAAGACTGCTGATGACGAATTAGCTGCTGCTAAATCTAAAGCAGCTGAAGCTGACGCTAAAGCAAAAGAAGAGGCCGCAAAAGAAGAAGCAGCCGCAAAAGAAGAAGCTGAAGCTAAAGAAGGTTTAACTGAAGCTTTGAAACAAATGCCTGATAACGAATTGCTTGATAAAAAAGCAAAAGAAGAATTATTAAAGGCTGTTGAGTCGGGTGAATTAACTGCTTCTGATATTCTTGCTGAGTTAGCAGATGATGCTGAAAAAGCACAAGATACTAATCCAACAATTAAAACAGAAACTCCTGTATCTAAGGACAAGCTTCCTGAAGAGGTGCAAGCGGGAATTGCAGAAGGTGAAGCAGCGGATGCTGCTCGTCCTGAATCAGAAAAATTGCAAGATAAAGCTGATGATTTAACTGAAACAATTGAAAACTTAACGGATGATGCTGAGAAATTAAAAGCCGATGCTGAAAAGAAAGCTGAAACACTAAAAAAACAGGAAGATACTTTAAAAGAAGCAAAAGAAGCTCTTAAATCCGCTAAAGAAAACGGATTTGGTGAAGATATCACAGCACCACTAGAAAAAGCTGTAACTGCGATTGAAAAAGAACGCGATACTGCCAAATCTGAATTTGACGAAGCTGATGAAAAAGTTCAAGCTGCTACAGCTGAAATTCAAGATTTAACTGAAAAACGTGATAATCTTCTTGAAGAAGTAAAAAAAGCAGAAGCAAAAGAAGCTGCAGAACCAGCTAAACCAGCTGAAGAAACTCCAGAGGAAGAAGCTGAACCAACCGAAGCTGAAAAAGCTGCTAAAGCTAAAGCAGAGGCTGATGCTAAAGTTGCTGAATTAGAGAAGAAAGTTGCTGAAGAAGCTAAAAAAGTAGAAGAAGCTACAGCTAAAGCTAAAAAAGAAGCTGTTGATGTAACTGCTGCTGAGACTGCAAAAGCAGAAGCAGACAAAGCTAAAGCTGATGCAGAAGCTGAATTAGCTAAGGCTAAAGAAGAAGCAGCTAAAGCAAAAGCTAAAGTTGAAGAAGAAGTTAAAAAAGAAGAAGACGCTAAAAAAGAAGAAGCAGATAACTTAGAAGCTTTGAAAGGTGCTTTAGAGCAACTTGAAAAAAAAGCTGAAGATAAAGTCAACAAGGATGCTAGCATCAAGCCAGAAGATAAAGCGAAAGCTATCGAAGAAGCAAAAGCTGAAATCGGTAAAGAAGCTTTATTAAAAGCGATTGAAGATGGAGTTCTTACAGCTACTCAAGCTATAGATGAATTCCTCAACGATGCCAACACAAAAGATAAAGCTCCTGAAGCTTATAAAACTAAAGAATTAACTGCTGACGAAACTAAAAAAATTGAAGAAGCTGCTAAAAAAGAAGCTTCTAAACCAATTGTCAAAAAACTTACAGACATTGCTGCTGATTTAGCTGAAAAAATTGAAAAATTAACTAAAGAAGCTGAGGAAGATAAGGCTGACGCTGCTGAAAAAGCTAAGGTAGTAGAAGAGAAAAATGCTACATTAGAGAAACAAAAAGAAACTTTAGAAAAAGCTAAAACTGCTCTTGAAACTGCTAAGAAAAACAATGCGGATCAAGCTATCCAAGATGGATTGCAAGATGCTGTAACTAAACTAGAAGCTTCAGTTGCTTCTGCTAAAGTAGCTGCGGATGAAGCTAAAGCCGATTTCGACGAAGTGAATGAAGCAGTTCAAGAGGATGACGATGCAATTGCCAAACTAACTGATGCTTACAACGCAACTGTAGGTTACATCGAAAACTTAAAAGAAGTTCCTAAGGGTGAAGGACCGAAAGACTTCAGTGGTGGTGTAAATCCTAGTGATGCACCTTCTGATGATGCTAAACAACCTGACGAAGTTCCAAGTGCTCCTAACTCTCCTGAATTCAATGGTGGTGTGAATCCTAGTGACTCTCCTTCTGGAGATAATGGATCTGATTTCAATGGTGGAGTAAATGATACAACACCTCCTACTGTAGCCGATGCTCCAGAATATAGTGGAGGAGTTAATGCGGCTGATGCTCCTGTAGCTGAGGTAGCCTCTGAATTCACTGGAACTCTTGCTACTAATACTCCTGTAAATGAAAACGGAGAAGCTGTGGAAGCTCTTAAAGCAGAGATTCCTGAGTATACTGGACCTTTATCTACTAGCGGTGTGTTAGCAGCTGTTAATGAAGTTCCAGAATATAAAGGGGGTGCTAACTTTGTCTTAGCGGCTGTTAACGAAGTTCCAGAATATACAGGACCTTTATCTACAAATGGTGAAGACCTTGTAGTGAACAATGTTCCAGCATACGGAGAAGCAGGAGCCCCAGCTGTAAACAATGTTCCAGCATACGGAGAAACAGGCGCCCCAGCTGTAAACAATGTTCCAGCATATGGAGAAACCGGCGCCCCAGCAATTACTGAAGTTCCAGCGTATGCAGAAACCGGCGCCCCAGCAATTACTGAAGTTCCAGCGTATGCAGAAACCGGCGCCCCAGCAATTAACGAAGTCCCAGCGTATGCAGAAACCGGCGCCCCAGCGATTACTGAAGTTCCAGAATATACTCTTACAACAGCAGGTACTAACAAGGATAATACTTATCAAGCACCAGCAGCAAAAGCAGAAGATAAAAAAGAACTTCCAAATACTGGTGGTAAAGATAATGTTGCAGTTGCATCATTAGGATTCCTTGGATTGTTCCTTGGTGCCATTCCATTTGTGAAACGTAAAAACTAATTCATTTCGTAGCTTGAAAGAGAGGGAATAACTTCCTTCTCTTTTTTAGATTATCTTAGTTTCTCTCAGGGAACTCTTCCCAATGGTATTTTTTGGTGCTTTCCTTTATAATGGGTGTATGGATAAGAAAAAATTATTATTGATTGATGGGTCTTCTGTTGCTTTTCGGGCGTTTTTTGCGCTCTATCAGCAGTTGGATCGTTTTAAGAATGCGGCTGGCTTGCATACCAATGCGATTTATGGTTTCCAGTTGATGTTGAGCCATTTGTTGGAGCGGGTTGAGCCGAGTCATATTTTGGTGGCTTTTGATGCGGGAAAGACGACCTTCCGTACAGAGATGTATGCGGACTATAAGGGTGGTCGGGCTAAGACTCCTGATGAGTTTCGTGAGCAATTTCCCTTCATTCGTGAGTTGTTGGATCATATGGGGATTCGTCACTATGAGTTAGCTCAGTATGAGGCGGATGACATTATTGGGACACTGGATAAGTTAGCTGAGCAAGATGGTTTTGATATTACCATTGTCAGTGGGGACAAGGACTTGATTCAGCTGACGGATGAGCATACGGTGGTTGAGATTTCTAAGAAAGGTGTGGCTGAGTTTGAGGCCTTTACGCCAGAATATCTTATGGAAAAGATGGGCATTACACCGACGCAGTTTATCGATCTCAAGGCGCTCATGGGTGATAAGTCGGATAATATCCCTGGAGTAACCAAAATCGGTGAAAAGACGGGTATCAAGCTCTTGCTGGAGCATGGTTCGCTTGAAGGGATCTATGAAAATATCGATGGGATGAAGGCTTCTAAGATGAAGGAAAATCTCATCAATGATAAGGAACAGGCCTTTTTGTCAAAAACACTGGCGACCATTGATACCAAGGCACCGATTGAGATTGGTTTGAAGGATTTAGTCTATAGCGGTCCAGATGTGGAAAATCTTGGGAAATTCTACGATGAGATGGGCTTCAAACAGCTCAAGCAGGCTTTAAATGTGTCGTCAGCTGATGTGGCTGAGAGTTTGGATTTTACTATTGTTGACCAAATCAGTCAAAATATGCTGAGTGAAGAGTCTATCTTCCATTTTGAGCTTTTTGGTGAGAATTACCATACGGATGATTTGGTTGGTTTTGCTTGGTCTTGTGGAGATAAGCTCTATGCCACAGACAAACTTGAACTTTTGCAAGAGCCTATTTTCAAGGATTTTCTAGAAAAAACACCTCTGAGAGTTTATGATTTTAAGAAGGCCAAAGTTCTCTTGAATCGTTTTGGTGTGGATTTACAGGCGCCTGCTTTTGATAGCCGTTTGGCTAAATACCTCCTTTCGACTGTGGAGGACAATGAAATTGCGACTATTGCTAGTCTTTATGGTCAGACTTACTTGGTTGATGATGAGACCTTCTACGGTAAAGGTGTTAAAAAGGCCATTCCTGAACGTGAGAAATTCTTGGAACACTTGGCTCGTAAGATTGCAGTTTTGGTCGAAACAAAGCCTATTTTGCTTGAAAAACTCAGCGAAAATGAGCAATTAGAGCTTCTTTATGATATGGAGCAACCTCTGGCTTTTGTCCTTGGCAAGATGGAAATTGCTGGGATTACGGTCAAGAAAGAGACCTTGCTTGAGATGCAGGCTGAAAATGAGCTTGTTATTGAAAAACTGACTCAGGAGATTTACGAACTGGCTGGTGAGGAGTTTAATATCAACTCGCCTAAGCAGTTGGGCGTGCTTCTCTTTGAAAAATTGGGGTTACCTCTAGAATACACTAAGAAAACCAAAACTGGATACTCGACTGCGGTGGATGTGTTGGAACGCTTGGCTCCTATTGCGCCGATTGTTAAGAAAATCCTGGATTACCGTCAAATTGCTAAGATTCAATCGACTTATGTGATTGGCTTGCAGGACTGGATTTTGGCTGATGGCAAGATTCATACTCGCTATGTGCAGGATTTGACTCAGACTGGGCGTTTGTCTAGTGTGGATCCAAACTTGCAAAATATCCCTGTGCGTTTGGAGCAAGGTCGCCTCATTCGGAAGGCTTTTGTACCTGAGTGGGAGGATAGTGTGCTGCTCAGCTCCGACTATTCACAGATTGAATTGCGCGTTTTGGCACATATCTCTAAAGACGAGCACTTAATTAAGGCTTTCCAAGAGGGAGCGGACATCCATACTTCGACAGCTATGCGGGTCTTTGGCATTGAGCGTCCTGAGGATGTGACTGCAAACGACCGTCGTAATGCCAAGGCTGTTAACTTTGGGGTGGTTTATGGAATTTCAGATTTTGGCTTGTCTAATAATCTGGGTATTAGTCGTAAGGAAGCCAAAGCCTACATTGATACCTACTTTGAACGCTTCCCAGGTATTAAAAACTACATGGATGAAGTGGTGCGTGAGGCGCGTGATAAGGGCTATGTGGAGACCCTCTTTAAACGTCGTCGTGAGTTGCCAGATATCAATTCGCGCAACTTCAATATTCGTGGTTTTGCGGAGCGGACTGCTATCAACTCTCCTATTCAGGGATCGGCAGCAGATATTCTCAAGATTGCCATGATTCAGCTGGATAAAGCCTTGGTTACAGGTGGTTATCAAACTAAGATGCTTCTGCAAGTGCATGATGAAATCGTCCTTGAAGTTCCTAAATCTGAATTGGCAGAGATGAAAAAATTGGTCAAACAAACCATGGAAGAAGCCATTCAACTCAGTGTTCCCCTTATCGCAGATGAAAATGAAGGGGCAACATGGTACGAGGCTAAATAAAAAAGTTATGTAGAGTTTGAAGCACTTGTTTTCAAACTCTTTTCATGTTTTTCTGTAAGCAGTTTCCTTGACATTTTTTTTGTTTTGAGCTATCATATGTCCATATAATATATGGGAGTCTGTGTACAGTCTGAGAGGAAGCGTTAAGCTTCGACCGCACCTGATCTGGGTAATGCCAGCGTAGGGAACGATACTTAGTCTATTCTTGACCTTTTTCCATATATGGTAGAGGTTTTTCTTTTTATCAAAGGAAAGCGAGAAGAGGAGGTTTTTATGAAAGCAAGCATCGCCTTGCAAATTTTACCCCTATCACAGGGGATTGATCGGATTGCTGTTATCGATCAGGTCATTGCTTATCTGCAAGCTCAAGAAGTGACCATGGTGGTGACACCATTTGAAACGGTCTTGGAAGGGGAGTTTGATGAACTTATGCGTATTCTCAAAGAAGCGCTGGAAGTAGCAGGGCAGGAGGCAGATAATGTCTTTGCCAATGTCAAAATAAATGTAGGAGAGATTTTAAGTATTGATGAGAAACTTGAAAAGTATACTGAGGCGACAGATTAGTCTTTTGGGCTTTCTAGGAGTCTTGTCAATCTGGCAGTTAGCAGGTTTTCTTAAACTTCTCCCCAAGTTTATCCTGCCGACACCTCTTGAAATCCTCCAGTCTTTTGTGCGCGATAGAGAATTTCTCTGGCACCATAGCTGGGCCACCTTGAGAGTGGCTTTGCTGGGGTTGGTTCTGGGAGTTTTGATTGCCTGTCTCATGGCTGTGCTTATGGATAGTTTGACTTGGCTCAATGACCTGATTTACCCTATGATGGTGGTTGTTCAGACCATTCCGACCATTGCCATAGCTCCTATCCTGGTCTTGTGGCTCGGTTATGGGATTTTACCCAAGATTGTCTTGATTATCTTGACGACTACCTTTCCTATCATCGTTAGCATTTTGGACGGTTTTAGGCATTGTGACAAGGATATGCTGACCTTATTTAGTCTGATGCGGGCCAAGCCTTGGCAAATCCTATGGCATTTTAAAATTCCAGTCAGTCTGCCTTACTTTTATGCAGGTTTAAGAGTCAGTGTCTCCTACGCCTTTATCACAACCGTTGTATCTGAGTGGCTGGGAGGCTTTGAGGGTCTTGGTGTTTATATGATTCAGTCCAAGAAACTGTTTCAGTATGATACCATGTTCGCTATTATTATTCTGGTATCGATTATCAGTCTTCTTGGTATGAAGTTGGTCGATATTAGTGAAAAATATGTTATTAAATGGAAACGTTCGTAGAGTAAGAATGTTTTAAAAAAGAAAAAAGAAAAGAGGAAATCAAAATGAAAAAAACATGGAAAGTGTTTTTAACTGTTTTAACAGCTCTTGTAGCTGTTGTTCTTGTGGCCTGTGGTCAAGGAACTGCTTCTAAGGATAATAAGGAAGCAGAACTTAAGAAGATTGACTTTATCCTAGACTGGACACCAAATACCAACCACACAGGGCTTTATGTGGCTAAGGAAAAAGGCTACTTCAAAGAAGCTGGAGTGGATGTTGATTTGAAATTGCCACCAGAAGAAAGTTCTTCTGACTTGGTTATTAACGGTAAGGCACCATTTGCAGTATATTTCCAAGACTATATGGCTAAAAAATTGGAAAAAGGGGCAGGAATTACTGCCGTTGCAGCTATCGTAGAACACAATACATCAGGAATCATCTCACGTAAATCTGACAATGTAGCTAGTCCAAAGGACTTGGTTGGTAAGAAATACGGAACTTGGAATGACCCAACTGAACTTGCTATGTTGAAAACCTTGGTAGAATCTCAAGGTGGAGACTTTGAGAAGGTTGAAAAAGTACCAAATAACGACTCAAACTCAATCACACCGATTGCCAATGACGTCTTTGATACTGCTTGGATTTACTACGGTTGGGATGGTATCCTTGCAAAATCTCAAGGTGTAGATGCTAACTTCATGTATTTGAAAGACTATGTTAAAGAGTTTGACTACTACTCACCAGTTATCATCGCAAACAATGACTATTTGAAAGACAATAAAGAAGAAGCTCGCAAAGTTATCCAAGCTATCAAAAAAGGCTACCAATATGCTATGGAGCATCCAGAGGAAGCAGCTGATATCCTCATCAAAAATGCACCTGAACTCAAGGAAAAACGTGACTTTGTCATCGAATCTCAAAAATACTTGTCAAAAGAATACGCAAGCGACAAGGAAAAATGGGGGCAATTTGATGCAGCTCGCTGGAACGCCTTCTACAAATGGGACAAAGAAAATGGTATCCTTAAAGAAGACTTGACAGACAAAGGCTTCACCAACGAATTTGTGAAATAATGAAAGAAATTAGACTAGAACACGTCAGTTATGCCTATGGTCAAGAGAGGATTTTAGAGGATATCAATCTGAAAGTGACTTCAGGTGAAGTGGTTTCTATCCTAGGCCCAAGTGGTGTTGGTAAGACTACGCTTTTCAACTTAATTGCGGGGATTTTAGAAGTTCAGTCAGGGAGAATTGTCCTTGATGGTGAAGAAAATCCCAAGGGGCGGGTGAGTTATATGTTGCAAAAGGATCTGCTCTTGGAACACAAGACGGTGCTTGGTAATATCATCCTGCCCCTCTTGATTCAAAAAGTGGATAAGGCAGAGGCTATTGCTCGCGCGGATGAAATCCTTGCGACCTTCCAGTTGACAACTGTACGGGACAAGTATCCTCATGAACTGAGTGGGGGGATGCGTCAGCGTGTGGCTTTGCTTCGTACCTATCTTTTTGGACACAAGCTCTTTCTCTTGGATGAGGCCTTTAGTGCCTTAGATGAGATGACAAAGATGGAACTCCACGCTTGGTACCTTGAGATTCACAAACAGTTGCAGCTGACGACCCTGATCATCACGCATAGTATCGAGGAGGCCCTCAGTCTCAGCGATCGCATCTATATCTTGAAAAATCGCCCTGGGCAGATTGTTTCAGAAATTAAACTAGATTGGTCTGAAGAAGAGGACAAGGAAGTCCAAAAGATTGCCTACAAACGTCAAATCTTGGCAGAATTAGGCTTAGATAAGTAGAAAAATAGGGAGTTGGTGAAGATTATCCTTTACCAGCGCCCTTTTTCTTTTAAAAATGAGAAAATTTCGGTATAATAGTCAAAGATAGTCAAGGTTTAAAGAGAGAGGTGGGTTTGTAATGAGATTTAAAAATACATCGGATCATATTGAGGCCTACATCAAGGCGATTTTAGATCAATCTGGAATTGTAGAGTTGCAACGGAGTCAGTTAGCAGATACATTCCAGGTTGTTCCTAGTCAGATTAACTATGTGATCAAGACACGCTTTACGGAAAGTAGAGGCTACTTGGTTGAAAGTAAGCGGGGTGGTGGAGGCTACATTCGCATAGGACGGATTGAGTTTTCTAGTCATCATGAAATGCTCAGGGAGCTGCTTTACTCGATTGGTGAGCTAGTTAGTCAAGAAATTTATGAGGATATTCTACAGCTTTTGGTTGAGCAGGAATTGATGACCAAGCAGGAGATGAATTTGCTGGTAGCAGTAGCTTTGGATCGCGTTCTAGGAGAAGAAGCTCCAGTTGTTCGTGCTAATATGCTACGACAGGTCATACAAGAGGTAGATAGAAAAGGGAAGTAAGATGAACTATTCAAAAGCATTGAATGAATGTATCGAAAGTGCCTACATGGTTGCTGGCCATTTTGGAGCTCGTTATCTAGAGTCTTGGCACTTGTTGATTGCCATGTCCAATCACAGTTATAGTGTGGCAGGGGCGACTTTAAATGATTATCCATATGAGATGGACCGTTTAGAAGAAGTCGCTTTGGAACTGACTGAAACGGACTATAGCCAGGATGAAACCTTTACGGAATTGCCGTTCTCCCATCGTTTGCAGGTTCTTTTTGACGAAGCAGAGTATGTAGCGTCAGTGGTCCATGCTAAGGTGCTAGGGACGGAGCACGTCCTCTATGCGATTTTGCATGATGGAAATGCCTTGGCGACTCGTATCTTGGAAAGGGCTGGTTTTTCTTATGAAGACAAGAAAGATCAGGTCAAGATTGCTGCTCTTCGTCGAAATTTAGAAGAACGGGCAGGTTGGACTCGTGACGACCTTAAGGCTTTACGCCAACGCCATCGTACAGTAGCTGACAAGCAAAATTCTATGGCTAATATGATGGGCATGCCCCAGACTCCGAGTGGTGGTCTCGAGGACTATACGCATGATTTGACAGAGCAAGCGCGTTCTGGCAAGTTAGAACCAGTCATCGGTCGGGACAAGGAAATCTCGCGTATGATTCAAATCTTGAGTCGTAAAACCAAGAATAATCCTGTCTTGGTTGGAGATGCTGGTGTCGGGAAAACAGCTCTGGCGCTTGGGCTCGCTCAGCGTATTGCTAGTGGTGATGTGCCTGCGGAAATGGCTAAGATGCGCGTGTTGGAGCTTGATTTGATGAATGTCGTTGCAGGTACACGCTTCCGTGGTGACTTTGAAGAACGCATGAACAACATCATCAAGGATATTGAAGAAGATGGCCAAGTCATTCTCTTTATCGATGAACTTCATACCATCATGGGTTCTGGGAGCGGGATTGACTCAACTCTGGATGCGGCCAATATCTTGAAACCAGCCTTGGCGCGTGGAACTTTGAGAACGGTTGGTGCGACTACTCAGGAAGAATATCAAAAACACATCGAAAAAGATTCGGCCCTTTCTCGTCGTTTCGCCAAAGTGACGATTGAAGAGCCAAGTGTGGCCGACAGTATGGCTATTTTGCAAGGTTTGAAGGTGACTTATGAGAAACATCACCGTGTGCAAATCACAGATGAAGCGGTTGAAACAGCGGTTAAGATGGCCCATCGTTACTTAACTAGTCGTCACTTACCAGACTCTGCTATTGATCTCTTAGATGAAGCGGCAGCAACAGTGCAAAATAAGGCTAAGCATGTGAAACCAGACGATTCAGGTTTGAGTCCAGCTGACAAGGCCCTGATGGATGGTAAGTGGAAACAGGCAGCCCAGCTAATCGCAAAAGAAGAGGAAGTACCTGTCTACAAAGACTTGGTGACAGAGTCTGATATTTTGACCACCTTGAGTCGCTTGTCAGGGATTCCAGTCCAAAAACTGACTCAAACGGATGCTAAGAAGTATCTGAACTTGGAAGCGGAACTGCACAAACGTGTCATCGGTCAAGATCAAGCTGTTTCAAGCATTAGCCGTGCGATTCGCCGCAACCAGTCTGGTATTCGTAGTCACAAGCGTCCGATTGGTTCCTTTATGTTCCTAGGACCCACAGGTGTCGGTAAGACCGAATTGGCCAAGGCTTTGGCGGAAGTTCTCTTTGATGATGAATCAGCCCTTATCCGCTTTGATATGAGTGAGTATATGGAGAAATTCGCAGCCAGCCGTCTTAACGGAGCTCCTCCGGGCTATGTGGGTTATGAAGAAGGTGGGGAGTTGACCGAGAAGGTTCGCAACAAACCATACTCTGTTCTCCTCTTTGATGAGGTAGAAAAAGCCCACCCAGACATCTTTAATGTGCTCTTGCAAGTCTTGGATGACGGTGTCTTGACAGATAGCAAGGGGCGCAAGGTTGACTTTTCAAATACTATTATTATCATGACATCGAACCTTGGTGCGACTGCCCTTCGTGATGATAAGACTGTTGGCTTTGGGGCTAAGGACATTCGTTTTGACCAGGAAAATATGGAAAAACGCATGTTTGAAGAGTTGAAAAAGGCTTATAGACCGGAGTTTATCAACCGTATTGATGAAAAGGTGGTCTTCCATAGCCTGTCTAGCGACTATATGCAGGAAGTGGTGAAAATTATGGTTAAACCTTTAGTGGCAAGTTTGGCTGAAAAAGGCATTGATTTGAAATTACAAGCTTCCGCACTGAAATTATTGGCCAATCAAGGATATGACCCAGAGATGGGAGCTCGTCCACTTCGTAGAACCCTACAAACAGAAGTGGAAGACAAGTTGGCAGAACTTCTTCTCAAGGGAGATTTGGTGGCAGGCAGCACACTTAAGATTGGTGTCAAAGCAGGCCAGTTAAAATTTGATATTGCATAAAAATGGAGAATCAGGAGCAATCTTGGTTCTCTTTTTCGCAATGTTTTTATAAAAAATGATAAAAAACTATTGACAAAACAAAAATATAGTTTATAATAAAAACATAGATAATAAAAATATCAAAAATTATAAAAAGGTAATAGGTTTATGAAAAAGAAAACAGCAGTGGTATTTGGAACCTTTGCTCCACTTCATCAAGGTCATATCGATCTGATCCAGCGTGCGAAGCGAAAGTGTGACCAGGTCTGGGTTGTCGTTTCAGGTTATGAGGGAGACCGAGGAGAGCAGGTAGGTTTAACGCTTCAAAAAAGATTCCGCTATATCCGAGAGGCCTTTCGTGATGACGAGTTGACCTCTGTCTGCAAGTTAGATGAAACCAATCTTCCTCGTTACCCTATGGGCTGGCAGGAGTGGTTGGACCAAATGTTAGCGGAGATTTCCTATGATGAAACCCAGCAAGAACTAATTTTCTTTGTGGGAGAAGCAGACTACCAGCAAGAATTATCAAATCGTGGCTTTGAGACTGTCTTGCAAGAAAGAAAGTTTGGTATCTCAGCAACTATGATTCGAGAAAATCCAAGCAAATATTGGAAATATATTGCTCAACCCTTCCGACGTCAGTTTACAAAGAAAGTGTTGATTATGGGAAGTGCTAGCAATGGGAAGACCACTCTGGCTAAGGATTTGGCTAGGTATTACGATGCACCAGTTAGTTTGGAATACGCACGTGAGTACCAGATCAAAAACAATGTCCGCGACGATGAATTGACTCCAAAAGATTACTATTATCTCCTGTTGGGGCAGTATGACCAGACCTCTAAGTTAATTGATAGCAATGCCAATAGGGGACTGGTGATAGCAGACACCAACTCCTTAGTAACCAAGGGCTACTATGATTATTATATGGAGACTGAGGACCAAGGGGATTTATCAGGAGAGACTTTTGATAATCTCTTTGCCTCGATTTTGGCTAAGGAGAACTGGGACTTGATTCTCTTTGTGCAACCTGTCGGTTCCTATGTCAATGACGGATTTAGAGATATGACTATGGCAGAAGACCATATTCGTCATAGTTTTTCCCAGCATTTGGACCAGATGAGAGAGCGATATTTAACCACCATTCCACTAGTTTATCTAGCAGAGGATTATCTAGGAAATTATGAAGCAGCAAAAGTGGCTATTGATGCCATTTACCAAGCAGATTAGGAGAAAATTATGAAAAAATTAACTGAAAAAATCACACAATTTATCGAAAACTTTAAAAATGTCCACGCGGAAGCCCGCAAGATTGGTTTTGCAGGAATCATGAACCTGCTCTGGAAAGATCTCTTTGTCGGTCGTAGCCTCTTCCAGTGGTTGTATCTCATTGTCCTGTCAAGTGTTCCCTTGATCTTGGAATTCACGCAAAATACAGAAAGTCATGACTGGATGAGCTTGTTTGCATCTTGGACTGGGATTGTCTGTGTTATCTTGGTAGCAGAAGGGCGTGTAAGCAATTATCTCTTTGGGGCCATTAACTCTGCTATCTATTTGGTTTTGGCTATGAATGCAACTTTTTATGGCGAAGTTTTGACGACCGTTTACTTCTTTGTCATGCAGCCGATTGGTCTCTATGCTTGGCTGTCCAATCGTATCAATGACCAAGGAAAAGTAGAAGAATCTCACTTTGAAGCTAAGAAATTATCTGTGCTTGACTGGATCAAGTACTTGGCTTTGACTGCTATCATTTGGATTGGTATGGGCTTGGCTTACCAAAGTATCCATAGTGCTCGCCCTTTCCGTGATAGTGTTACCGATGCGACCAATGGTGTCGGTCAGCTCTTGATGACACGTCTCTACCGTGAACAATGGATTTTCTGGATTGCAACTAATCTCTTTAGCATTTACCTCTGGTGGGGTGAAAATATCCATATTCAAGGGATGTACTGGGTTTACACACTCAATAGTCTAGTAGGTTGGTACCAATGGACCAAGGCAGTTCGTAAGGAGGCATAAAATGGCGGACACGATGATTCCAGCAGGGATGACAGAGAGAGAATATTTTGAAATCCATGCAAGTCAGGAAGAGTTTTTAGACTGGTACTACAAGCAGGAACTCCCTCAATACGAAAAACCAAGTGTGACGGTGGATATGGTAGCCTACTGCTTTGTCGAAGGAAAGATCAAGCTCTTATTAATTCGTCGCAAGGCTCACCCTTATCAAAATTGTTTGGCTCTGGTTGGAGGATTTATGGACAAGGGCGAAGACGCTGCGCATGCTTGTCAGCGTGAGGTGAGAGAAGAAGTCAATCTCGATCTTCCTTTGGAAAAAATTGAGCAATTGATGACCGTATCGACTCCCGGCCGTGACCCTCGGGGCTGGACAGTGACCATTGCCCACTTGGTTTATTTGCCTAGTCGTGCATTAGAACTTGTTCAAGCAGGAGACGATGCCAAGGATATCGTTTTTGTAGATGTCGATTTTCAGACAGGCAAGTGTTTCATAGAGGGAGTAGAGTTGGAGGAGCGAGCCTTCGCTTTTGATCATTATGCCATTATCCAAGAATCCATCAAACGAATCCAAGGCCGTCTCGACTGGAATCCGACCTTCCTCTATCTGCTGGAGGAGGAGTTCACTGTCTATGAAGGAACTGAACTGGTCAATCTTATCAATCCCGGTCGCCCCATCGTCAGTAATAACTTTCTCGTAAAATACGGAGAATATGTAGAAGAAGTCGGACTCAAACGAGTACCTAAAAAGAAACCAAGAAAAACCTATCGATTGAAATAAAAAACGAGGTCGGGAAAAGTTCCCGATCTCTTTATTTGCCTTTATTAGTTTGATTTGCTGTTGTGACTGCTTTTATGGGTGGCTATCTTTCTTAGAATTGCTCAACATGTGAGTAAATAAGTCTTTGTATCGTTGCTTGAGATAGTTCTCATGTAAAAATAACAAAGCAATATAAACAATCAAAAAGATTGTAGTCAGATAAAACACATCAAATGCAGTTCGCGCATAGTGAGTGGCTGACTGATAAGAGCCAATAGCTCCCAAAATCAACCAAGGAAGATACTTGTAATACTTATTTAGCATAAGAATGCACCTCCTATATTCTACTTCAATGTTATTATATTCCTTTGTACTTAAAGTTGCAAGCGATTACACAAAACAAATTTAAATTTTTAATAGGAAAATCTCCTGTTTTTCTGTTTTATTACGAATAAAAGAGTAGGAGGAGTAAATGTATCTAAAGTATTTAAGATTTTTAAAATAGTTTAGATAAATTGTTGACATATTTAAAACTGAATGTTACAATTATATTACAAAAAGATTTCTTTATATTTCTAAAATATTACAAAGGAGTAGAAAAATGAAAAAGAAAACCTATATCAAATTGATGGCAGCAACTGTATTGGCTTCAACCTTGCTATTAGGAGCTTGTGGAAATAAAAAGGAAACAACTCAAGCAAGCAGTTCTGCTAAGACAAGCCAATCATCAAGTTCTAAAGCAGCTTCTTCTAGCAAAGAAAGCAAGACTCAGAAGTCCTCAACTTCAACTTCATCTGAAAAGACTAAGGCGTCTACTAATCAATCTTCAGCAACTGCAACGCCATCACCAGCGGCACCTGCACCAGAGCAAAGACAAGGTCAAGAAGTAGCTAATCAACAGGCAGCTAGTCAACAAACTCCTGCTCAGGCTCCTTCAACTCAACAGTCTCCTCAAGCTCAGTCTAACCAATCAAGTTATGATCCTACAACTGACCGCAAACTTCAAGACAAGCAAGCAGAGCAAAATAAACGCTACAAGGGTGTTTTAACCATGGTAGATGGTGATTTCTCAGCTGCAGCGGGCAATTGGAAGGGAGCTAATGGCGAAACAATCACAGTTTCATCAGGAGGCCAATTCACAGTAGAATCTGCTGATGGAAAGAAAGATAATTATTCTATCAAAGGCTATTCTTATACTCTTGACGATGGTAAGTATAATGCCAAAATTGGTGGAGGAAAAGTCATCCAAATTACAACAGGAGCGGATGGTAAGGTTTCCAGCGTTGCTTTGAATCAATAATAATCCTCAGTATTTAAATTTTTACAATCAAAAACCCGTAACCTTTAAGAGAGTTACGGGTTTTAAACTATTAAGCCTTATCCAACTGCAAGAGTGCTTCAATCTCTGCTAGGGTGCTAGCTTGTGAAATGGCTCCACGGAGTTTGGCAGCGCCAGATGTTCCACGGAGGTAGTGAGGAGCGAGGCCACGGAATTCACGAACTGCTACGTTTTCCCCTTTGAGGTTAATCAAACGTTTCAAGTGTTCGTAGGCGATTTTCATCTTGTCTTCAAAGGTCAAATCAGGTAGGATTTCTCCTGTTTCAAAATAATGGTTGATTTGGTTGAAGAGGTAAGGATTTCCCATGGCAGCGCGACCAATCATAACTGCGTCAGCACCAACTTCTTCGATACGCTGTTTAGCTTCTTGAACCGTACGGATGTCACCATTGGCGATAAATGGAATCTTGGTCAAAGCTTGAGCGACCTTGTGAAGGGTCTCAAGGTCTGCGTGACCTGTATACATTTGTTCACGGGTACGACCATGCATGGCGAGGGCAGAAACACCTGCAGCTTCAGCAGCGAGGGCATTTTCTACTGCCAGAGATGGATCGGCCCAGCCGGTACGCATTTTGACAGTAAGTGGGATATCAAGGACAGATTGGACCTTGTTGATGATAGAGTAAATCTTATCTGGATCCTTGAGCCACATAGCGCCAGCTTCGTTCTTCACGATTTTGTTAACTGGGCAGCCCATGTTGATATCCACGATATCGGTTTTGGTGTTTTCTTGGATGAATTCTGCTGCGCGTGCTAGGCTGTCTTCATCACTACCAAAAAGTTGGATAGAAACAGGGTTTTCGCCTTCATCGATATGAAGCATATGCAAGGTTTTTTCATTGTTGTATTGGATTCCCTTGTCAGAGACCATTTCCATGACAACGAGTCCAGCTCCGAGCTCTTTTGCGATGGTACGAAAGGCTGAGTTGGTCACGCCAGCCATAGGTGCTAAAACAGTACGATTGGGAATCTCAACATTGCCAATCATAAAAGGTGTATTAAGATTTGTCACGAATGAGTTCCTCCAGGTCGTTTTCATCAAAGTTATAAGTTGTTTGGCAGAATTGACAAGTGATTTCTGCTCCGTGGTCTTCCTCTTTCATTTCCTGTAAGTCTGAGCTTGGAAGGCTAGCAAGAGCGTTCATAAAGCGTTCATGGCTACAGTCACATTGGAAACGAATTTCTTCTTCAGAAAGACGCTTGTAGGCTTCGTCACCGTAGATTGCTTTGAGGAGGGCTTCGATATGGTCGTCGCTTTCCAGAAGGGTTGAGATAGCTGGCATTTCTTGGATGCGTTTTTCAAAGCGAGCAATCTCTTCTTCCTTGGCTCCTGGTAAGACTTGAACTAGGAAACCACCTGCAACCTTGACCTTGTCTCCCTCGTCCAAAAGGACATTGAGGCCGACTGCTGAAGGAGTTTGTTGGCTTTCAGTCAGGTAAAAGGCAAGGTCTTCACCAATTTCTCCAGAGATGAGAGGAGTCATGGAGTTGTAAGGATTTCCAGTACCGTAGTCTGTGATAACGAGGAATTGACCATTTCCAACAAAAGGTCCAACTAGAACTTCACCAGTTGCAGTCTTTTTGATGTCAACACCAGGATTTTGAACGTAGCCTTTGACGTTACCTTTGGTATCAGCGACGGTGATGATAGCACCTAGGGAGCTAGATCCCAGCACTTTAACTGTTAGTTTAGTATTTCCTTTTTCATTGGCTGCGAGAATCTGGCTAGCGATAAGAGTTCGACCAAGCGCTACAGTTGAGCTAGCTTGGGTTTGGTGTTTTTCTTGAGCAGTGCGGACTGTTTCTGTGCTGTCAAGGACAAAAGCACGAAAGGCTCCGCTTTCTGATATAGTTTTAATAATTTTATCCATAGCTACTATTTTAGCATAAAAATGCCCAAAGGGGGAGCCGTGTGTTTGCTGATTTTTAGGATAATGGATCAGGAAATCAGCATGAAAATAAAAAGAGAAACAGATTATTTCAGCATTTGTAAGATTTATGCTATGCTTAAGGTAGAAAATGAAAGGGGTAACAAATGTATTTAGGAGATTTGATGGAAAAGGCCGAATCTGGCCAATTTTCAATCCTTTCCTTTCTATTACAAGAGTCTCAGACGACCGTCAAGGCTGTAATGGAGGAAACAGGATTTTCAAAAGCAACCCTAACCAAATATGTCACCCTGCTCAATGACAAGGCTTTGGATAGTGGCTTAGAGCTGACTATTCACTTAGAAGATGAAAATCTGCGTCTGTCAATCGGTGCAGCTACCAAGGGGAGAGATATCCGGAGCTTGTTTTTGGAGAATGCTGTTAAATACCAGATTTTGCTCTATCTTCTCTACCACCAACAGTTTTTAGCCCATCATCTGGCTCAAGAATTGATGATTAGTGAGGCAACACTTGGTCGCCACTTAGCTAGTTTAAATCATATTTTGTCAGAATTTGATTTATCCATCCAGAATGGACGTTGGCGAGGTCCAGAGCATCAGATTCGCTATTTCTATTTCTGTCTTTTCCGCAAGGTCTGGTCGAGTCAGGAATGGGAAGATCACATGCAGAAACCAGAGAGAAAGCAGGAAATTGCTACACTAGAAGAGATCTGCGGTGCAAGTTTGTCTTCGGGGCAGAAATTGGACTTGGTTCTCTGGGCTCATATCAGTCAACAACGTCTCCGTGTCAATGCCTGTCAGTTTCAAGTCATAGAAGAGAAAATGCGAGGGTATTTTGACAATATTTTCTACCTTCGTTTGCATCGAAAGGCTCCGTCATTTTTCGCTGGACAACACCTTCCTCTAGGAACTGAGGATGGGGAGATGATGATATTCTTCTCTTTCCTCCTATCTCATCGCATTCTTCCTCTTCATACTATGGAGTATATCCTTGGTTTTGGAGGGCAGTTAGCCGATTTGCTGACGCAATTGATTCAAGAAATGAAGAAGGAGGAGTTGCTGGGTGATTATACAGAGGACCATGTTACCTATGAACTCAGTCAGCTTTGTGCTCAAATCTATCTCTATAAGGGCTATATTTTACAGGATCGCTACAAATACCAGTTAGAAAATCGTCATCCTTATTTGCTGATGGAACATGATTTTAAGGGGACAGCAGAGGAGATTTTTCATGTTCTACCTGCCTTTCAGCAGGGGACAGACTTAGATAAGAAGATTCTATGGGAATGGCTCCAGCTGATAGAATATATGGCTGAAAATGGTGGTCAGCATATGCGGATTGGTCTGGATTTGACATCTGGTTTTCTTGTCTTTTCAAGGATGGCAGCCATTTTGAAACGGTATTTGGAATATAATCGTTTTATTACCATTGAAGCCTATGACCGAACTCGACATTATGATTTGCTGGTTACCAATAACCCCATTCATAAGAAGGAACAAACCCCAGTCTATTATTTAAAAAATGACTTGGATATGGAAGATTTGGCGGCTATTCGTCAGTTATTATTCACTTAAAAGGCTTGGTCGTTCCAGGTCTTTTATTTGAAAAAAGACAGTAAAAAAGCGCAAAAAATCACTTCCTGTGCTATACTGTAATTGAATTTTTTTAGTTTTGGTGTTAGAACTGTTTCATCAGTCCTAGCGCCTTTTCTTTTTGATAAGTCTGCTTGGTGGAGAGTAGTTTGTAAATGATTCTGAGAATCTTATGAGCACAAGCAATGACGACTTTCATCTTGCTTCCTCTTTGGGAAATTCGATTGTAAAAAGAAGAAAAAGCTGGATCCTTAGAATGTGCTGCAATTAATCCTGACATGGTCAAAGCCTGTTTGATATATCGATTTCCTTGCGTGATGTGTGAGGATTTCTTAATGCCAGCACTTTCATAAGACCCTGGACAGAGTCCAGCCCATGATGCTAAGTGTTCATCGGATGGAAAGGCTGTAACAGTTGGCCCAATCTCAGCTAGAATAGTGGCAGCACAGTTTTCATTCACGCCAGGAATGGTTTGAAGTATCCTATTTTCCTCAGGGGAACTCCTTTTCAATGTAGTGTTGAATCTCATCGGTCAGTTTTTCAATGAGTTCCTGATACATCTGACATTCCTCTAAACTCTGGTCTAAGAGAAAGCGGTCTTCTAGTGACAACTTTCCTTCCATCGCTTCAACGAGTTCTTCTGGACTTGCTTTCACTCGCTTCTGGATACAAGGGATAACAGATTCTACATTAATAGTTTCTCCGTTAATGAATAATTTTAAAAGTGCTTGCCCCGTTTTAGAAAAAATATCAGAAAGATAACTGGTTAGCTTGATATTGGTCCGTTGTAAGAGATTGTGAATTTCATTTTTGACTTGAGTTTGACGTTGCTTGTAAGAACGCATGCGACGTGCCAATAAACGAAGCTGTACCACTTCAGGGGCAGGGATATAGGAAGGCTCAATCAGTCCGCAACGGCCGAGTTGAGCAATCCATTCAGCGTCCTTCATGTCTGTCTTACGACCGGGTACATTCTTGATATGTTGAGGATTGGCAAGTACTAAGACGAGTTCAGAATCTGAAAAGATATTAAAGAGAGGGAGCCAATATTGCCCAGTACTTTCAAAAAAGACATGTGTGACATGCTTTTCTACCATCCAATCTAAGGCATTGTGAAGAGCTACAGTAGTTGTCCCAAATTTCTTCTGAATTTTCTTTGGTTTATTGCTATCTAGTGGACCATCTAGAATACAACAAACAATGGATTTTTGGTGGACATCAATACCACAACACGTTTCAATCATGACTTCCATTATAAAAACCTCTTGTTAACTATTTGAACAATAGAACAAGAGGCTAATTGTAATTTTATTTTCATGCTCAAGGCATATTCGAGTTATCTCATGACTCTTGTTCATCCAGTTTTTTGTACAGGCTAGGAAAAGCCCTATTAAAGACCACGGATTTGTATTGTTCATCTTCATTATAAGCTAAACTTCTTTTTCTGTCACGAGTTAGCAGGCTCTGGCTGCTTAGAGTTTTTTGTGAAATTCATACAATCTACTCACATTTTTTAAAAAATTAAAAAAAGTTGATAAACAAGAAAGCGCTTTATTTTGTATACTAGTTAGTGTAAAGAGGATACATCCTCAAGATCTTTATCAGGAGGACAGCACATGTCACAAGAAAAATACATCATGGCCATTGACCAGGGAACTACAAGTTCTCGTGCCATTATTTTCAACAAAAAAGGAGAAAAGGTCAGCTCGAGTCAAAAAGAGTTCACTCAGATTTTCCCTCAGGCAGGTTGGGTAGAGCACAATGCCAATGAAATTTGGAACTCTGTTCAGTCAGTTATTGCTGGAGCTTTCATCGAAAGTGGTGTCAAGCCAAATCAAATCGAAGCAATCGGGATTACCAACCAGCGTGAAACAACGGTTGTCTGGGATAAGAAAACAGGACTCCCTATCTACAACGCTATCGTTTGGCAATCACGTCAGACAGCTCCTCTGGCTGAGCAACTAAAAAGCCAAGGTTATGTGGAAAAATTCCATGAAAAGACTGGTTTGATCATCGATGCTTACTTCTCAGCTACCAAGGTTCGTTGGATTTTGGACCATGTAGAGGGTGCGCAAGAGAGAGCTGAAAAGGGAGAATTGCTCTTTGGTACCATCGATACTTGGTTGGTTTGGAAATTGACTGACGGTGCGGCTCACGTGACTGACTACTCAAATGCAGCTCGTACCATGCTTTATAACATTAAAGAACTAAAGTGGGATGACGAGATTTTGGAAATTCTCAACATTCCTAAGGCTATGCTTCCAGAAGTTCGTTCTAACTCTGAAATCTACGGCAAGACAGCTCCATTCCATTTCTACGGTGGAGAAGTGCCAATCTCAGGTATGGCTGGGGACCAACAGGCAGCCCTCTTTGGACAGTTGGCCTTTGAACCAGGTATGGTCAAGAATACTTATGGAACAGGTTCTTTCATCATCATGAATACTGGGGAAGAGATGCAGTTGTCTGAGAACAACCTTTTGACAACCATTGGTTACGGAATCAACGGCAAGGTTTATTATGCCTTGGAAGGTTCTATCTTTATCGCAGGAAGTGCTATTCAGTGGCTTCGTGACGGTCTTCGTATGGTAGAAAATTCACCAGAATCTGAAAAATACGCCCGTGATTCGCACAACAACGATGAAGTTTATGTCGTACCAGCCTTTACAGGTCTGGGTGCTCCATACTGGAACCAAAACGCTCGTGGTTCTGTCTTTGGTTTGACTCGTGGAACAAGCAAAGAAGACTTTATCAAGGCAACCTTGCAATCGATCGCTTATCAAGTGCGTGACATCATCGATACCATGCAAGTGGATGCTCAGACAGCTATCCAAGTCTTGAAAGTGGACGGTGGTGCAGCTATGAACAATTTCCTCATGCAGTTCCAAGCTGATATTTTGGGAATCGATATCGCACGCGCCAAAAACTTGGAAACAACTGCACTAGGAGCAGCCTTCCTAGCAGGTTTGTCAGTAGGCTACTGGAAAGACTTGGATGAGTTGAAACTCTTGAACGAGACAGGAGAACTCTTTGAGCCATCGATGAACGAATCTCGCAAGGAACAACTCTACAAGGGCTGGAAGAAGGCTGTGAAAGCAACTCAAGTCTTTGCGGAAATTGACGACTAATACCGGAAGAATAAAGCGACTCAGTTAGAAAGTGTGTAAATATGGAATTTTCAAAGAAAACACGTGAATTATCAATTAAAAAAATGCAAGAACGTACCTTGGACCTCTTGATTATCGGTGGGGGGATTACAGGGGCTGGTGTAGCCTTGCAGGCGGCAGCTAGTGGTCTTGAAACTGGTTTGATTGAAATGCAGGACTTCGCAGAAGGAACATCCAGCCGTTCAACAAAATTAGTTCACGGAGGTCTGCGTTACCTCAAACAATTTGACGTAGAAGTGGTATCAGATACAGTTTCTGAACGTGCAGTGGTTCAACAAATCGCTCCACACATTCCGAAACCAGACCCAATGCTCTTGCCAGTTTACGATGAAGATGGAGCTACCTTTAGCCTCTTCCGTCTTAAAGTAGCTATGGACTTGTACGACCTTTTGGCAGGAGTTAACAACACGCCAGCTGCTAACAAGGTTTTGAGCAAGGAAGAAGTTTTGGAACGCCAGCCAAACTTGAAGAAAGAAGGTTTGGTAGGAGGTGGAGTTTACCTTGACTTCCGTAACAACGATGCGCGTCTCGTGATCGAAAACATCAAACGTGCCAACCAAGACGGTGCCCTCATTGCTAACCACGTGAAGGCAGAAGGCTTCCTCTTTGACGAAAGTGGCAAGATTACAGGTGTGGTAGCTCGTGATCTCTTGACAGACCAAGTCTTTGAAATCAAGGCCCGTCTGGTTATTAACACAACAGGTCCTTGGAGCGACAAAGTACGCAATTTGTCTAATAAGGGAACCCAATTCTCACAAATGCGTCCAACTAAGGGAGTTCACTTGGTAGTGGATTCAAGCAAAATTAAGGTTTCACAGCCAGTTTACTTTGACACTGGTTTGGGAGATGGCCGTATGGTCTTTGTTCTCCCACGTGAAAACAAGACTTACTTTGGTACAACGGATACAGACTACACAGGTGATTTGGAACATCCAAAAGTAACTCAAGAAGATGTAGATTATCTACTTGGCATTGTCAACAACCGCTTCCCAGAAGCCAACATTACCATTGATGATATTGAAAGTAGCTGGGCAGGTCTTCGTCCATTGATCGCAGGCAATAGCGCTTCTGACTACAATGGAGGAAATAACGGAACCATCAGTGATGAAAGCTTTAACAACTTGATTGCGACTGTTGAATCTTATCTCTCTAAAGAAAAAACGCGTGAAGATGTTGAGTCTGCTGTCAGCAAGCTTGAAAGCAGTACCTCTGAGAAACATTTGGACCCATCTGCAGTTTCTCGTGGTTCTAGCTTGGACCGAGATGATAATGGTCTCTTGACCCTTGCTGGTGGTAAAATTACAGACTACCGTAAGATGGCTGAAGGAGCTATGGAGCGCGTGGTTGACATCCTCAAAGCAGAATTTGACCGCAGCTTTAAACTCATCAACTCGAAGACTTACCCTGTTTCAGGTGGAGAATTGAACCCAGCAAATGTGGACTCAGAAATCGAAGCCTTTGCGCAACTTGGAGTTTCACGTGGATTGGATAGCAAGGAAGCTCACTATCTGGCAAATCTTTACGGTTCAAATGCACCGAAGGTCTTCGCCCTTGCTCACAGCTTGGAACAGGCGCCAGGACTCAGCTTGGCAGACACCTTGTCCCTTCACTATGCAATGCGCAATGAGTTGGCTCTTAGCCCAGTTGACTTCCTTCTTCGTCGTACCAACCACATGCTCTTTATGCGTGATAGTTTGGATAGTATCGTTGAGCCAGTTTTGGATGAAATGGGACGATTCTATGACTGGACTGAAGAAGAAAAAGTAGCCTACCGTGCGGATGTCGAAGCAGCTCTTGCTCAAAACGACTTAGCAGAATTAAAAAATTAAGAAAAAGGAAAAGAGGTGGAGGGCAGCATTCCTTGTCGCCCACCCCTTCTTTTTAATGGAGACAGAAAGATGATGAAAGAATTATTTGGAGAATTTTTGGGGACTTTAATCCTGATTCTTCTAGGAAATGGTGTTGTTGCAGGTGTGGTTCTTCCAAAAACTAAGAGCAACAGTTCAGGTTGGATTGTGATTACTATGGGTTGGGGGATTGCAGTTGCGGTTGCAGTATTTGTATCTGGCAAACTCAGTCCAGCTCATTTAAACCCAGCTGTGACAATTGGTGTAGCCTTAAAAGGTGACTTGCCTTGGGCTTCCGTTTTGCCTTATATCTTAGCCCAGTTCGCAGGGGCTATGCTCGGTCAGATTTTGGTTTGGTTGCAATTCAAACCGCACTATGAGGCAGAAGAAAATGCAGGAAATATCCTGGCAACCTTCAGTACTGGACCAGCCATCAAAGATACTGTATCAAACTTGATCAGCGAAATCCTTGGCACCTTTGTATTGGTATTGACAATCTTTGCTTTGGGGCTTTACGATTTTCAGGCAGGTATCGGAACCTTTGCAGTAGGAACTTTGATTGTCGGTATCGGTCTATCACTAGGTGGGACAACAGGCTATGCTTTGAACCCTGCGCGTGACCTTGGACCTCGTATCATGCACAGCATCTTGCCTATTCCAAATAAGGGAGACGGAGACTGGTCTTACGCTTGGATTCCAGTTGTAGGACCTGTTATCGGTGCAACCTTGGCAGTGCTTGTATTCTCACTTTTCTAATCTAGAAAATAATTATGTTGATAGAGCTTGAGATGAGTATCTCAGGCTTTTTTCATTGAGTATAACTTCTTAGAGCTAGCCAACAACGATAATAATCTTTCCTTTAAAAAGTAGGAATCATAAAGGCAATAGCTTTTTCTTTTTCATGTGAAAAACATCACTTTTGTTTTCTGCTATTTTATGCTAAAATATTAAAAATCAAATTTTAATTCCAAAGTTGGCAACTAAGATGGGAGCCTTATATGTCTAATTCATTTATCAAGTTGTTAGTCTCTCAATTGTTTGCAAATTTAGCAGATATTTTCTTTAGAGTAACAATCATTGCGAACATATACATTATTTCAAAATCAGTAATTGCCACATCACTAGTTCCTATTTTAATAGGGATATCCTCTTTTGTTGCTAGTCTTTTAGTTCCTTTAGTTACTAAAAGACTAGCGCTCAATAGGGTTTTATCTTTATCCCAATTTGGAAAGACTATATTATTGGCGATACTGGTAGGAATGTTTATACTAATGCAATCAGTAGCGCCTTTGGTGACCTATCTATTTGTTGTTGCGATTTCCATATTGGATGGTTTTGCAGCACCTGTTTCCTATGCTATTGTGCCACGCTATGCGACCGATTTGGGCAAGGCTAACTCATCCTTGTCAATGACTGGTGAAGCTGTTCAGTTAGTGGGTTGGGGATTAGGTGGACTCTTGTTTGCAACAATTGGTCTCTTACCTACCACGTTTATCATTTTAATCTTGTATATCATTTCTAGCTTTCTGATGTTATTTCTTCCGAAGGCGGAAGTGGAGGTGCTAGAGTCAGAAACTAATCTTGAAATTTTGCTCAAAGGTTGGAAGTTAGTTGCCAGAGATCCTAGATTAAGACTTTTTGTATCAGCAAATTTATTGGAAATTTTCTCAAATACAATTTGGGTTTCGTCTATCATACTTGTCTTTGTGACTGAGTTATTAAATGAAACGGAAAGTTACTGGGGATATTCTAATACAGCATACTCTATTGGGATTATAATTAGTGGCTTAATTGCTTTTAGGCTATCTGAAAAGTTCCTCGCTGCTAAATGGGAAAGTATTCTTTTTTCTCTTGTAGCCATGGCAATAGTGACACTGACTATTCTATTTTTTCCAAATGCACAGATGTTTTTATTATTTTCAGCTTTAGTTGGTATGTTATCGCAACTAAAAGAAGTTCCTGAAAGTGTATTTCTTCAGGAAACAGTAGAGGAAAATAACTTGGTTAATGTCTATTCCGTTCTTGAAGTGATTTCGACATTAGCATTTTCAGTATTTGTTTTGCTAATGAGCTATATTACTGAGAATTTTGGTATTAGCATCAGTTTTTGGCTATCAGCAATTTGTCTGATGATAGAAGCTATTTTAATTTATATCAGACGAGATTATTTTAAATGAGAGACTAGTTAAAAAGTCTTGAAAAATTAGAAAAGCGCATAGTATCAGGTGTTGAAAAAACTTGATATTGTGCGTTTTATTATGAAATTGAATTATGAAGAGAAAGTTCAAATCCATGAACTAAAAAACAAGGAATCAGCTTAAAGCAACTTTCAACTATATTTGGAGTAGGTATTTCTAAACTAACATACATGTTTAGTTTGTTTTGATCGTTATGGGATTGAAATTGTCAAGAAAGGGCAGAATCGCGATTATTCTCCAGAATTAAAACAAAAAATGATTGATAAAGTTCTTCTTGAAGGTCGTTCGCAAGGAAGTGTTAGTCTTGATTATGCCCTCCCAAACCAAGGAATGCTTCCAAATTGGCTGGCACAATACAGGAAAAACAGGTATACTATTGCTGAGAAAACAAGAGGAAGGTTAGCTAAAATGGGACGTAAACAGAAGAAAACTTGTGAAGAAATGACAGAATTAGAACGATTTAAGGAGGAGAATGAACGCTTACGTACTGAGGTAGCTTACCTAAAAGAGTTAGAGGAAAGAGTCGAAGTTTTACAGCTAAAAAGTCAGAATCCTTCACTGGTTCCTTCATCAATTTTTTGTTCTTGAATTTTATTTATTGTGTGAATAATTTTGTCTCATTATTGGAATTCAGTTTTAAGAGTTATTTGGATTTTTTATTTTCGGGAATAAGATAATAGAAGTATTTATAGTTTTTAAATTATGATATAATGAATAAAGTTAACTATCCTTGGTAATATGATAGGAACTAATCTTAAAAAGATAAATCATGAGATGAGAAAAAGAAAAAAGGAGTTTGGCTGGTATGAATTATTTCGAGGGGAATGAGTTTTTCCTTCTTTTGTTTGTAGTTTTACTAATTGGTTTTGTAGTAAACTTTTTTGAAAAACGTAAGGACTACTATATTTTGGTGCTCTCCCTCTTATTTGCAGGAGCTATTTATGGCAAGAGTAGAGCAATGATTGTCTATTTAATCTCCTTTGTAATTTATCAATATTTTCTGGTTTTCATAGCACAGAGGATAGAAGCAAAGCGGCTGAAACCACTGGTTTTCCTTTCCATTCTTCCTTTAGTGATCAATAAAGTCTTTGCCCTGACTGCTCTGCATTTATTGGCCTTTATTGGCATTTCTTACATGTCCTTTAAGACCATTCAGATCATGCTGGAGATATCGGATGGCTTGATTAAAGAAAAGATTAGCATAAAAGACTACCTGCAATTTTTACTTTTTTTCCCTACAGTTAGTGCTGGTCCGATTGATCGGAGTAGGAGATTTTTAAAAGAGATAAACGAGGTCATGCCTCGAAAAGAGTATCTAGAGTTAGCAGGGGACGGTGTGTATCGTATCGTTCTAGGCCTTCTCTACAAGGTTGTTTTATCAACCTATGTTTATCAGATGTTACTCGCTCTAAATAATACTGGCACAGTCGTTTACTCAATCAAGTATATGTACCTCTATACCTTGTATCTGTTCTTCGACTTTGCAGGCTATAGTCTAATGGCCGTTGGAAGTAGCAATATTCTAGGTATTCAGACACCGATGAACTTTAACAAACCTTTCTTGAGTGTCGATATCAAGGATTTCTGGACCAGATGGCATATCACCTTGTCGATCTGGTTGAGAGATTTTGTATTTTCAAGAGTATTGATGCAGGTTATCAGGAAAAAATGGTTTAAAAATAGACTACACAATGCAACCTATGCCTATATGGTCAATATGTTGGTCATGGGTTTTTGGCATGGCCTTAGTGTTAGCTACATTGTTTATGGTTTTTATCACGGTGTCTTGATGGCTGGATTTGAAGTGTATCAAAAGAAAAGCACTTTTTATAAGAAAAATAAAAACAAAAATTGGTATAAACTACTAAGTTGGTTTGTGACCATGAATTTGGTTATGATTGGTTTCTTTATCTTTTCAGGTGAACCCTATAAAATCTTACTTACGATTTTAAAGAGATAAGAAATTGAAAAGAGATTGGACGAATCGAAGGGATAGGATAAAACTAGATGATTAAACTAAAAGCATTTTTGCTATCGCTTGTGCTCGTAATTGCGACGCTTGCCCTTTTAAATGTGACATACGTCAAGAAGATTGATGATTATTATAAAGTAAAGGATAACAGTATTCGCTATAGCACTTCGTATGAAAAGTATAAAAGTAGAGATATTCTGACAAGCAATATTACTCCCAATACATTTGTTTTATTGGGATCATCTGAGTTGGTTGCGACGATAAATGAAGACTATCATCCCAATAAAATTTTTAACTACAACGATTTTAATATCATGCAGATTGGGACCAGTTATTCACAAAACATCATTCAGGCTACGACCTTGGGTTCTATTGAAGGATCTATGACTAAGAGAAAAGTGGCTATAATAGAGTCGGTTCAGTGGTTTGAAAAAGATGGGACTCATCAAGATGCATTTTTGAACAAGGCTTCTCAGGAACATATTTTCCATATGCTAGGTAATGATAAGATTAGTAAGGAAACGAAAGAAAAACTAATCAATCGCATTATCGAAATTAGCAAGGGGAACAAGCAACAAAATGACATCTACAAAAAATACAAAAATTATTTCATAGATGAGAAAGGAACGATTATTGATAAAAAACTATTAGAGTTCGATAATGCGATTTATTCCTTTAAACTCAAACAGACTTTTTATCAAAAACATGCCAAATCAGATTATCCTTCACTAGGGGATAAAACCCCAGACTATGATTGGGAAAAAATGACGAATCAGTTTGTAGAAGAGGTCAAAAAGAAAACAGACAATAATGATTATGCTGTTGATAATAACTACTACAATACCTACTTAAAAGATCGCTATGTATCTCTGAAAGATTCTAATAAAGATTTGAGTTATCTGGAGTCACCAGAGTATTCAGATATGGAACTTTTCTTGACAGTTGCCAAGGAATTGGGCATTGAAGTTGAGGTCATTATTTTCCCAGTAAATGGTAAATGGAATGACTACACAGGTGTCTCAAGAGAGATGCGGGAGAAAACTTATAAAAAAATAGAAGATGTCGCAAAAAGCCATGGTGCAACGGTATTAAACTATGGAAACAGAGAGTATGATGATTACTTTTTATTTGATGTGATGCACGTTGGAGTGAAAGGATGGATGGAAGTTGAAAAAGAACTATACAAATTTGCAAACCAAGATAACTAACACACACCGTTTAATCTTGTGGACGCTATTTTTCTATACGGTTATCTTAAGCATCGTGATTTATTGTTTTGTTACCGATTTTTCGAACATTCAAGAATTTATCTATAGTGAATTCTAGGATTACATACTATAAAAATCTCTAGATAAAGGGAACTGCACCGATAAAGTGAGACATAAGATAAGGCTCTATAATATTTATAGTGGGAAAATCCTCTATAGGTAGTATGGAGCCTACTTTGTTGTAGCCCCATATAATTTATACTGAAAAGCATTCAAGCTATCATTAGAAAGAATCATATGGAACAAATTAATGTTAGTGAAACGTAGTGAAAATAGACGGGTAAACAATTGAAAAACTAGTCTATAAAGTGGTATAATAGCAGAAAAATAAATTAGTAAGAAATTGATTTTATTTTAGCGAAAAATTACAGAAATGAATGGTTTTTCTTGATGAAACAGAGAAAAGAATTGTACCTCTTTTTTGGTCGGACAGCCTTGTATTTTATTATCTTTCTAGGGCTACTTTACTTTTTTAGCTATCTTGGTCAGGGTCAAGGAAGCTTTATCTATAATGAATTTTAACTTGAAGGAGAATCCTTATTATGTCAAATAAACCAATAGTAGATATGATTGAAACCATTGAGCATTTTGCTCAGACCCAGCCTAGCTATCCTGTTTACAATGTTTTGGGGCAGGAACACACTTATGGAGATTTGAAAGCTGATTCGGATAGTTTGGCTGCAGCCATTGACCAACTAGATTTACCTGAGAAGTCTCCTGTGGTTGTTTTTGGTGGCCAAGAATATGAAATGTTGGCAACCTTTGTAGCGCTGACTAAGTCGGGGCATGCCTACATTCCAATTGACAGCCATTCGGCCTTGGAGCGAGTTTCAGCTATATTAGAAGTAGCGGAGCCAAGTTTGATTATTGCCATCTCAGAATTTCCATTGGAGCAGGCTTCTACACCGATGATGACTCTAGCTCAGGTTCAAGAAGCCTTTGCTCAAGGGACTAGCTATGAGATTACGCATCCAGTTAAGGGCGATGATAACTACTATATTATCTTTACTTCTGGTACAACTGGTAAGCCAAAGGGAGTGCAGATTTCTCATGACAATCTCCTCAGCTTTACCAACTGGATGATTACAGATAAGGAATTTGCGACGCCAAGTCGTCCGCAAATGCTGGCTCAGCCACCTTATTCTTTTGACCTGTCCGTCATGTACTGGGCGCCGACCTTGGCACTGGGAGGTACGCTTTTTGCCCTTCCTTCAGCTATTACTCAGGACTTTAAGCAACTCTTTGCGACCATTTTTTCATTGCCAATCGCTATCTGGACTTCAACGCCTTCTTTTGCGGATATGGCTATGTTGTCAGAAGACTTTAATAGCGAGAAAATGCCTGGCATCACGCATTTCTACTTTGATGGCGAAGAATTGACGGTTAAAACGGCTCAAAAACTGCGCGAACGTTTCCCAAATGCCCGTATTATCAATGCTTACGGCCCAACAGAAGCGACAGTGGCCCTGTCAGCAGTTGCCGTGACAGATGAGATGCTAGCGAATCTCAAACGTCTACCAATTGGCTATACCAAGGCTGATTCTCCAACCTTTATCATTGACGAGGAAGGAAATAAACTGCCAAATGGTGAACAGGGAGAAATCATTGTTTCAGGACCGGCCGTTTCAAAAGGTTATATGAACAATCCTGAAAAAACGGCCGAAGCCTTTTTTGAGTTTGAAGGTCTACCAGCCTACCATACAGGAGATGTGGGAACTATGACAGATGAAGGCTTGCTTCTCTACGGCGGACGCATGGACTTCCAGATTAAGTTCAACGGTTACCGCATTGAGTTAGAAGATGTCTCTCAAAACCTCAATAAGTCTCGCTTTATTGAGTCAGCAGTTGCTGTCCCGCGTTATAACAAGGACCACAAGGTGCAAAATCTACTGGCCTATGTCATCCTAAAGGACGGTGTCCGCGAGCAGTTTGAGCGTGATATCGATATTACCAAGGCTATTAAGGAAGACCTAGCAGATATCATGATGTCCTATATGATGCCATCTAAGTTTCTCTATCGAGACAGTTTACCACTAACGCCTAATGGTAAAATTGATATCAAGGGCTTGATTAACGAGGTAAACAGTAGATGATGGAGCTTTATAAACAGCTACCTCATTTGGAACCTTATGGTGATTTTCAGTACTTTTTATACGTGATTGCTGCAACTTTGCCCATCTTTATCGGTCTCTTTTTCAAGAAACGCTTTGCCTGGTATGAAGTATTGGTTAGCCTCTTCTTTATCGTCACCATGTTGGTGGGTGGAAAGACCAATCAATTGGCTGCCTTGAGTATTTACCTGTGCTGGGAAATATTGCTCTTGCTTTTCTACAAGCACTATCGAAAAAGTAAGGATGGCAAGTGGGTCTTCTACTTAGTTAGTTTTCTGTCCTTACTTCCGATTATCTTTGTCAAGGTGCAACCAGCTATCAATGGAACGCAGTCTTTGCTTGGGTTCTTGGGAATTTCTTACCTGACCTTTCGTTCGGTTGGAATTATCATCGAGCTGAGAGATGGAGTGATTAAGGATTTTACCCTCTGGGAATTCCTCCGTTTTCTTCTCTTCATGCCGACTTTTTCAAGTGGTCCAATCGATCGCTTTAAGCGTTTTAATGAAAATTATCAGACCATTCCTGAGCGGGATGAGTTGATGGATATGTTGGATGAATCTGTTCGCTATATTATGTGGGGATTTTTGTATAAGTTTATCCTGGCTCATATTTTAGGAGAAACTTTACTACCTCCTCTGAAGAATCTAGCTTTGCAGTCAGGTGGCTTCTTTAACCCCTATGCTTTAGCGGTTATGTATACCTTTGGTATGGAGCTCTTCTTTGACTTTGCAGGTTACTCTATGTTTGCCTTGGCCATCTCAAACTTAATGGGAATTCGTAGCCCTATCAACTTTAATAAGCCTTTTTTATCAAGGGATTTAAAGGAATTTTGGAATCGTTGGCACATGAGTCTTTCTTTCTGGTTCCGTGACTTTGTCTTTATGCGAATGGTGATGGTATTGACCAGAAAGAAGGTTTTTAAAAATCGTAATGTAACCTCAAGCGTGGCCTATATTGTAAATATGCTGATTATGGGATTTTGGCACGGTGTGACCTGGTACTACATCGTCTATGGACTCTTTCATGGGATTGGACTGGTCATCAATGACGCTTGGGTTCGTAAGAAAAAAGCACTCAATAAGGAACGGAAAAAAGCAGGGAAGCCTGCTCTACCTGAGAATCGCTGGATTCAGTTGCTTGGCATGGTTGTCACCTTCCATGTCGTCATGCTGTCATTCTTAATCTTTTCTGGATTTTTGAATGATTTATGGTTTAAAAAATAAAAGGAAATAAAATATGGATATCAAATCAGAAGTTATTGAAATTATTGATGAGTTGTTTATGGAAGATGTTTCTGACATGATGGATGAAGATCTTTTTGATGCAGGTGTCTTGGATAGTATGGGAACGGTTGAATTGATTGTTGAGATTGAAAATCGTTTTGACATTCGTGTTCCAGTGACGGAGTTCGGTCGTGATGACTGGAATACGGCTAATAAAATCGTAGAAGGTATTACGGAGCTACAAAATGCTTAAACGCTTGTGGCTAATCTTCGGGCCTCTGTTTCTTGCTAGTTTTCTTGTCTTATTATTGATTTATTTGTATCCTGGTAATCAAAGTCATAATTTGTTAGAAGAAAAACATTCTGCGGCTGCAATTAGCACGGAAAGTTTTAAAGAAAGAAGTCAAAAGATTAGGGCCCTTTCAGATCCTAATATGCGTTTTATCCCCTTTTTTGGTTCAAGTGAGTGGATTCGTTTTGATAGTATGCATCCTGCTGTATTAGCTGAAAAGTATAATCGTTCTTATCGTCCATATTTTTTGGGGCAGGCGGGGGCGGCTTCTCTCAATCAGTACTTTGGTATGCAACAAATTTTGCCAGAAATTGAGAATAAGCAGGCGGTATTTGTGATTTCGCCTCAGTGGTTTACGGAGACTGATTATGAACCCGCAGCGTTTCAGAGATTTTTTAACAGTGACCAATTGACAGCTTTTCTGGAAAATCAATCGGGTGACACTGCTACAAAGCATGCGGCTATTCGATTGTTAAAGCAGAATCCTAATGTTGCATTAAAAGGCATTGTTCAAAAACTGTCAAAGGGTGAAGAATTATCAGAGGTTGATCAGGTTGCTATTAATATTTTTGCCCGATTCAATGAGAGACAGGCTTCTCTATTTGGTCGGTTCTCCATTAGAGGAAAACTCAAATATAAGGAACATGTGGAAAATTATTTAAAAGATCTTCCAGATCAATTTTCTTACCAAGAGTTAGAAAAAATTGCTCGAAAGGATGCAGAAACAAATACGACCAATAATGATATGGGAATGGAAAATTATTTCTATACAAGAGAGGTTAAGAAGGATTTGAAAAAATGGGAAGGGTATCAAAAGAATTACAGCTTCCTAAAATCATCTGAATATAATGATTTACAGTTGGTTCTCAATCAATTTGCAAAATCGAAAGTTAATGTCCTCTTTGTCATCCAACCTGTCAATAAGAAATGGATGGACTACACAGGGCTCAGAGAAGATATGTACCAGCATGCAGTGGAGAAAATTCGTTACCAATTAGAAAGTCAAGGTTTCACTAATATTGCTGACTTTTCAAAAAATGGAGGGGATCCTTATTTTGTTAAGGATACCATTCACCTAGGTTGGTTGGGTTGGCTTGCTTTTGACAAGGCAGTTGATCCTTTCTTATCTAATCCCACACCAGCTCCGACTTACCATCTGAATGAACGCTTTTTCAGCAAAGACTGGGCGACTTATGATGGGGATGTTAAGGAATTTCAATAAATTGATTAAAAGCTTGAATTTTTTAGTTCAGGCTTTTTTGTTAAATGGCGAATATTTTAGTAAAAAATATGTTGAAAGTTTCAAAAATATTGTAAATAGCGTATAATATAGTGTAAATGAGAAAAAGATAGGGATTTAAAAATGAATAAACGTTTCTTGTTACCTGTCTTGTCGACAGCCCTATTGGCCCCAGTCTTATTGGCTGGGCATGCTTATGCTAATGAAACGGCTAGTTCTATAGAGAAGTCACCTGCTGTAGCAACTCCTGCAGCTCCAACAATAGAGGCGGCAACTCCCACAACTGTTGAATCAGCGGAAGCAAAGGAAGCTCCTGTTGAATCTCCTAAAAGCGAAGAAAAAGACACCGTTATCTTGCACACCAATGATGTTCATGGTCGTATTGTTGAGGAAAAGGGCGTTATTGGAGACGCTAAGCTAGCGACAGTCATCGAGCAGGAACGCGCGAAATCAAATCAAACGACTCTCGTCGTAGATGCTGGAGATGCCTTCCAAGGTTTACCGATTTCTAACTCTACAAAGGGTGAAGCACGCGCCGAAATTCTCAATCAGATGCAGTATGATGCCATGGCAGTAGGAAATCATGAGTTTGACTTTGGTTTAGACGAAGCTAAGAAATACAAGGAAATCTTGAAATTCCCATTACTTAGTTCAAATACCTACGTCAATGGTGCTCGTCTCCTTGAAGCTTCTACAATCGTTGATAAAGATAAGACTGTGGAAGGTGATGAGTTTGTCGTGATTGGTGTGACAACACCTGAAACAGCTACCAAAACTCACCCTAAAAATGTCAAAGGAGTAACCTTTACAGATCCAATCACAGAGGTGAATAAGGTTATTGAAGAAGTGCAAGCTAAGGCAAATACCGAAGGTAAGAACTACAAACACTATGTCGTCCTTGCTCACTTAGGTGTAGACACGACAACCCCAGTCGAATGGCGTGGTTCAACTCTGGCAGAATCCTTGTCTAAAAATCCTCGTTTGAAAGGGAAACGCGTAACAGTAATCGATGGTCACTCTCATACAGTAGAATCAACAACCTATGGGGAAAATGTTACCTATAACCAGACAGGAAGCTACCTTCATAATGTAGGGAAAATCATCTACAAATCACGTCAGCTTTTGGGAAATCCAACTCAGATTGCGGCTGCTGATGCTAAAAAACTACCAGCAAATCCAACAGTTGAAAAACTAGTCAAAGACATTAAACAAAAATACGATGCTGAAAATGCTGTTGAAGTCGTTTCAAACAGCCCAGTAGAACTCAACGGTGACCGAGAAAATGTTCGAGTCCGTGAAACTAACCTCGGAAACGTCGTAGCAGATTCCCTCTATCAGTATGGTCAAACAGGATTTAGCCATCCGGCTGACATCGCTGTGACAAATGGTGGTGGACTGCGTGAAACTATTGCAAAAGGAAAACCAATCACAAAAGGTAATGTTATTGCTGTTCTTCCATTTGGAAATACCATTTCACAAATCCAAGTGACTGGGCAACAAGTATTGGATATGTTTGAAAAGTCACTCGGATCTATCTTGCAGGTCGATAAGGATGGCAAGAAGGTCTTGGATGAGAACGGACAACCATTACTAGAACCAAGTGGTGGCTTCTTGCAAGTTTCAGGAGTGAAGGTCTACTATGATACTAACCTACCATCAGGCAAACGTGTCTTGGCAATCCAGGTCAAAAACCGCATGACTGGTCGTTATGATTTCCTAGATCTCGTAAAAACCTACTATCTTGCAACTAATGATTTCCTAGCTGCAGGTGGAGATGGTTACACTATGTTAGGTGGTGCGCGAGAAGAAGGTCCTTCTATGGATGCAGCCTTTGAAGAATATTTGAAAACCGCTGATTTGAGTCAGTATGAAAAGATTAATCCAAATTCACGGACGATTTCTGTTGATTCTAAAAACTTTAGTCTACCTACAGAAACATCTCAGACGGATACAGCTACAGGTGATGCAAATACTACTGTAAAACTTTCTTATGAGGTGGCAGGTCAATTTAGCAAGAAGGAAGTCGTTTCAGAAAAAGTTCTTCCAAATACAGGTAGTGAACAATCTATTTTCTTGCTTTTAATGGGAATGGTCGCAGGGTTAGCAGGTATCTTTGTAAGTCGAAAATCACAGCAAAAATAAGTTAAATTTCAAATCTAAAGGAGTCTAGGGAAACGTTTTTATAGCTCTTTCCCTTGACTCTTTTTTGGTTTATGATATAATTAACCAGTAAAGAATCGGTAACTATCGGCACTTTTATCTAAAAGTGATAGTTAAGAAAGGAGTAACACATGAGACAGCTTGCGCAGGAAATTGATACTTTTTTGAATGAGGTGATTTTGCAGGCGGAAAATCAGCATGAAATCCTAATAGGTCATTGTACTAGCGAGGTGGCCCTGACCAATACTCAGGAGCACATTCTCATGCTCTTGTCAGAGGAATCTTTAACAAATTCAGAGTTGGCCCGTCGCCTCAATGTCAGTCAGGCGGCAGTTACCAAGGCCATTAAGTCTTTGGTCAAGGAAGGAATGTTGGAAACATCTAAAGATCCTAAGGATGCGCGTGTGATTTTTTATCAGTTGACTGATTTGGCTCGTCCAATCGCTGAGGAGCACCATCATCACCATGAGCATACACTTTTAACCTATGAACAAGTGGCGACTCAGTTTACTCCAAATGAACAAAAAGTTATTCAGCGGTTTTTGACTGCTTTAGTAGGAGAAATCAAATAATGAGATATATTACGGTAGAGGATTTATCCTTCTATTATGATAAGGAGCCCGTTCTTGAACATATCAATTATAGTGTTGATAGTGGGGAATTTGTTACCTTGACAGGGGAAAATGGGGCAGCTAAGACGACACTGATTAAGGCCAGTCTTGGAATCCTTCAGCCACGCATTGGAAAGGTGACTATTTCAACGACAAATACGCAGGGTAAGAAATTGAGAATAGCCTATCTTCCCCAGCAGATTGCCAGTTTTAATGCTGGTTTTCCAAGTACGGTTTATGAGTTTGTCAAGTCGGGTCGCTATCCGCGAAAAGGCTGGTTCCGTCGTTTGAATGCTCATGATGAGGAGCATATCAAGGCCAGTTTAGACTCAGTTGGTATGTGGGAACACCGAGACAAACGCTTGGGGTCTCTATCTGGAGGACAAAAGCAACGAGCGGTGATCGCGCGTATGTTTGCTTCTGACCCAGATGTATTTATCCTAGATGAGCCTACAACGGGGATGGATGCAGGAAGTAAAAATGAATTTTATGAACTCATGCACCACAGTGCCCATCATCATGGCAAGGCTGTTTTGATGATTACCCATGACCCTGAAGAAGTTAAGGACTATGCGGACCGCAATATCCATCTAGTCCGTAACCAAGACTCACCATGGCGTTGTTTCAACGTTCATGAGAATGATCAGGAGGTAGACCATGCTTAGTTTATTATCTTATGACTTTATGCAGCGTGCCTTTCTGGCTGTTATTGCCATGAGTCTTTTCTCGCCAGTTCTTGGAACCTTCCTTATCTTGCGTCGTCAGAGTTTGATGAGTGATACCCTTAGCCACGTTTCGCTTTCGGGTGTAGCCTTTGGTCTGGTTCTGGGGATTTCTCCGACTATTTCTACTATTGCTATTGTCTTGATTGCGGCAGTCTTCCTGGAGTATCTCCGTACGGTTTACAAGAACTTTATGGAAATCGGGACAGCTATCCTCATGTCAACAGGTCTGGCTGTTTCTCTGATTGTCATGAGCAAGGGTAAAAGCTCTAGTTCTATGAGTTTGGACCAGTACCTTTTCGGCTCAATCGTGACTATTAGCGAAGAGCAGGTCATTTCCCTCTTTGTCATTGCGGCGGTTGTTTTGATTTTGACCTTCCTCTTCCTTCGTCCGATGTACATTTTGACCTTTGATGAGGATACGGCCTTTGTGGATGGCTTGCCAGTTCGTACCATGTCCATTCTTTTTAACATGGTGACGGGGGTGGCCATTGCCCTTATGATTCCAGCTGCGGGAGCTCTTCTGGTATCGACCATTATGGTCTTGCCAGCTAGTATTGCCCTGCGTCTGGGGAAAAACTTTAAATCGGTTATGCTGCTTGCCAGTGCTATTGGATTTTTGGGAATGGTAGCAGGACTTTACATTTCCTACTATGCAGAAACACCTGCAAGTGCAAGTATTACCATTATTTTTGTAACTGTTTTCTTGCTAATCAGTTTAGTAAGACGTTTTATCAAATAGGAGATGAACATGAAAAAAATTAGCTTATTACTCGCCAGTCTATGTGCCTTGTTTTTAGTGGCTTGTTCCAATCAAAAGCAGGCAGATGGCAAACTAAATATTGTGACAACCTTTTACCCTGTCTATGAATTTACCAAGCAAGTCGCAGGAGATACGGCTAATGTAGAGCTCCTAATCGGTGCTGGTACAGAACCCCATGAATATGAACCGTCTGCCAAGGCAGTTGCCAAAATCCAAGATGCAGATACCTTCGTTTATGAAAATGAAAACATGGAAACATGGGTTCCTAAATTGCTAGATACTTTGGATAAGAAAAAGGTGAAAACCATCAAGGCGACAGGCGATATGTTGCTCTTGCCAGGTGGTGAGGAAGAAGAGGGAGACCATGATTATGGAGAAGAAGGCCATCACCATGAGTTCGATCCCCATGTTTGGTTATCACCAGTTCGTGCTATTAAACTAGTAGAGCATATCCGTGACAGCTTATCAGCAGATTATCCTGATAAAAAAGAGACCTTTGAGAAGAATGCTGCTGCCTATATCGAAAAATTACAAGCCTTGGATAAGGCTTATGCAGAAGGCTTGTCTCAAGCCAAACAAAAGAGCTTTGTAACGCAGCACGCAGCCTTTAACTATCTCGCCTTGGACTATGGACTCAAACAAGTCGCAATCTCAGGCCTTTCTCCAGATGCAGAGCCATCAGCTGCTCGTTTGGCAGAATTGACAGAGTACGTCAAGAAAAATAAAATTGCCTATATCTACTTTGAAGAAAATGCCTCACAAGCCCTTGCTAACACACTTTCAAAAGAGGCAGGTGTCAAAACAGATGTCCTCAATCCTTTGGAAAGTCTGACAGAAGAGGATACCAAGGCTGGAGAAAACTACATCTCCGTTATGGAGAAAAACCTAAAGGCTCTGAAACAAACAACGGACCAAGAAGGCCCAGCAATTGAGCCAGAAAAGGCAGAGGATACCAAGACAGTCCAAAATGGTTACTTCGAGGATGCAGCTGTCAAGGACCGCACCTTGAGTGACTATGCAGGTAACTGGCAATCAGTTTATCCTTTCCTTGAAGATGGTACTTTTGATCAAGTGTTTGATTACAAGGCTAAGTTGACAGGTAAGATGACTCAGGCTGAGTACAAGGCCTACTATACAAAAGGCTATCAGACAGATGTGACTAAGATTAATATCACTGATAACACTATGGAATTTGTTCAAGGTGGACAAAGCAAGAAATACACTTATAAGTATGTTGGAAAGAAAATCTTGACTTATAAGAAAGGCAATCGTGGCGTGCGCTTCCTCTTTGAAGCCACAGATGCTGATGCTGGACAGTTCAAGTATGTTCAGTTTAGTGACCACAATATCGCCCCAGTTAAGGCAGAACATTTCCATATCTTCTTTGGAGGCACAAGCCAAGAAGCCCTCTTTGAAGAAATGGATAACTGGCCAACCTATTACCCAGATAACCTATCTGGCCAAGAAATCGCCCAAGAAATGTTGGCGCATTGATGAGAAATCGACTAGTTCATAGGAGCTAGTCGGTTTTTTGAAATAGGGACTGATGTGTAGCCTATTTCATGTGTCGGCGGATAGCCTATAGCTGTTATCTTTGGTAGATGCAATTTTGTTTCAAGGAGCAGAGTATCATATTGGGAAAGGATCTTATAAATAATAATCAAATTTCACTCCTTTTAAAAATATTTGTTAGATATTTCACAAATAATTGAAAACGAATACAAAAAGTAATATAATGATGTTAAATATATAGCGCGAAGGCGCAGGAGGAAAATTATATGGCTACATTTTATGTTCCGGCAGTCAACCTTATTGGAAAAGGTGTTGTAAATGAAGTGGGTCCTTATATCAAGGAACTTGGCTATAAAAAGGCACTTTTGGTGACAGATAAGTTCATAGAAGGCAGTGACATTTTACCTAAGGTTTTAAAACCGCTAGATACAGAAGGAATCGAATATGTCATCTTTAGCGATGTAGAGGCAAACCCTACTTGTAAGAATGTCACAGATGGGGTAGCTGCTTTGGAAGAACATGGATGTGATTTTATCATCAGTCTTGGTGGGGGTTCTCCACAGGATGCAGCTAGTTGTATTTCTATCATAGCAACAAATGGTGGAAAACCACAGGATTATGAAGGGCTTCATAAGTCTGCTAAAAAAGGCTTGCCAGTTGTGGCTATCAATACAACGGCAGGAACTTCTGCAGAAATTACTATTAACTATGTGATTACCGATGAAGAACGCAAGGTTAAGATGGTAATGGTTGACAAGAATAGCCTTGCTCTTATCTCTGTTAATGACCCTGAATTGATGATTTCAAAACCTCAAGCCTTGACTGCTGCGACAGGTATGGATGCTCTGACTCACGCTGTTGAAGCTTTGGTAACACCTGGTGCTTATGATGTAACCAAGAAACTGTCTATTGGTGCTATTGAGCTTATCAAGGAATACCTTCCTCGCGCTGTAGCAAATGGACACGATATTGAAGCGCGTGAAGGTATGGTCAATGCTATTTTCCTTGGTGGTATGAGCTTTAACAATGCTGGTCTTGGTTATGTTCACTCAATGGCTCATCAACTCGGTGCAGTATATAACTTGCCACACGGTGTTTGCTGTGCTATGTTGCTACCAGTTATAGAACGTGAAAATGCTAAACGTGTACCAGAAGCTTTCCGCAATGTTGCTAAAGCCTTGGGACTCCATGTAGAGGATAAATCAGATGAAGAGTGTGCCGATTATGCGATTGCTGAGATTGAGAAGCTTTCTGAGACAGTAGGTATTCCTAAGAAATTGACTGAACTTGGTATTGAAGAAAAAGATTTCGACTTTGAATACCTTTCTAAGAATGCCTTGATTGATGCCTGCGCACCAGGAAATCCATTTATGCCAACCTTAGAAGAAACGATTGCCTTTTATAAAGAGTTATTTTAGCAAGAGATTAGACGACAATGTGACAATTCACCTCTAATTATTGACATTTCAGGAAAAATCGCAGTAAAAACTGCACAGCCTTCTTTAAATGTGCTATAATACAGGAAAAATAATGATGGAGGTCACGATAATGGCAACATTTTTGATGATTTTTGTGGTGGTTTGTGTGCTCCTATTGGTGATAGTCACACTGAGTACAGTTTATGTGGTTCGTCAGCAGTCGGTGGCGATTATTGAACGCTTTGGGAAATACCAAAAGGTTGCCAATAGCGGTATTCATATTCGATTGCCTTTTGGGATTGACTCGATTGCAGCTCGGATTCAGTTGCGCTTGTTGCAAAGTGATATTGTGGTTGAGACTAAGACCAAGGACAATGTGTTCGTTATGATGAATGTAGCGACTCAGTACCGTGTCAACGAGCAGAGCGTGACAGATGCCTACTATAAACTCATGCGTCCAGAATCTCAGATTAAATCTTATATCGAAGACGCTCTTCGCTCTTCTGTTCCAAAATTAACCTTGGATGAATTGTTTGAGAAAAAAGATGAGATTGCCCTTGAAGTTCAACACCAAGTGGCGGAAGAAATGACTACTTACGGTTATATTATTGTGAAAACCTTGATTACTAAGGTCGAACCAGATGCAGAAGTTAAGCAATCCATGAATGAAATCAATGCGGCGCAACGTAAGCGGGTCGCAGCGCAAGAATTGGCGGAAGCCGATAAGATTAAAATCGTCACTGCAGCGGAAGCCGAAGCAGAAAAAGACCGCCTTCATGGTGTGGGGATTGCCCAACAACGTAAGGCGATTGTGGATGGATTGGCAGAGTCTATCACAGAACTCAAGGAAGCCAATGTTGGTATGACAGAAGAGCAAATCATGTCCATTCTTTTGACCAACCAGTATTTGGATACCTTGAATACCTTTGCCTCTAAAGGAAATCAGACTATCTTTTTACCAAATACGCCAAATGGTGTGGATGATATCCGTACACAAATCTTGTCAGCCCTACGTGCTGAGAAGAAATAATAGACTAAAGAGCCTGGAGTCAGGCTCTTTTTGCGTAGCTCTTGTAGCTTTGAGGATTAAAATCCTCCTCTACAAATTATAGAATCTTTTCTGAGTATTTAGGAAGTGATGGAGGAAATATTGAAAGCGCTTTTGTTTTGTGCTATAGTCAAATTGATAGACTTAATGAGAAAGGGATGCTCATATGAGAAGAGAAGAAGTTTTACGAAATCACTGGTTTTTTAGTCAAGAGGTGGGGAAAGAAGATGCCTTGGCATCGGATTTTCAGAGGGAAAATTGGCAGGCTATTCAAGTGCCACACGACTGGAGTATTTACAATGATTTTGACCAGTATTCGCCCGCGCAAAATGAGGGTGGTCAGCTAAATGGGGGTCAGGCCTGGTACCAGACGCAGTTTTACTTGGAAGAAGATGCCAGTCTTGTATCAGTGCGTTTGTTGTTTGATGGAGTTTACATGAATGCCCAAGTCTATATCAACGGGCAAGTGCTGGGCTATTATCCCAGTGGCTATACGCCCTTTTCTTATGATATCACGCCTTATCTAAGAAACGATGGGACAGCCAACCAGCTTGCGGTTTTTGTGGAAACTCAGCTTGAAAGCAAGATTTCAAATGACGGATCTCAGTCCGTTTCGGTGTATTTGGAACAGAGTATCTGGTATGATGGACAACAGCTGTCAGACTGGCAGGCGACAGACTCTCTAGTGATTGAGTCTGGGGACAAATATTCATTCCAACAAGCCATATCAATTTTCCAACCTTTGCTTTGGGATATTGATCATCCCCACATTTACCAATTGAAGACTCGCCTTTACAAAAATGGCATTTTGGTTGATGAAGAAGAGGAGACTTTTGGTTACCGTTATATGGATTGGCAAGCGGATAAGGGTTTCTTTCTAAATGGTCGCTGGTTGAAGATTCATGGGGTTTGTTTGCACCATGACTACGGAGCGCTGGGAGCTGTGGAAAATAGGTCAGCTGCTGAGAGACGCTTGCGCCAGATGAAGGAAATGGGCGTCAATGCGATTCGAATCACCCATAATCCAGCTAGTAGTATCTTGCTGGATGTGGCTGCTAAAATGGGGCTACTTATTCAAGAAGAAGCCTTTGATACCTGGTATGGAGGCAAGAAAGAATATGATTATGGTCGCTTTTTTGAGGAAGAAGCGACTCATCCAGAAGCGAAAGCAGGCGATTTCTGGTCAGATTATGATTTGCGCACCATGATTGAACGTGGTAAGAACAATCCAGCGATTTTTATGTGGTCCTTGGGAAATGAAGTCAGCGAAGCAAATGGCGATGCTCATTCATTGAAGACGATTAAACGCTTGCTAGAAAGGGTCAAGGAAGTGGATGATAGTCGTTTTGTGACTATGGGAATGGATCAATTCCGCTTTGGAGATGGGTCTGGAGGTCATGAAAAGATTGCTGATTTGCTGGATGTGGTGGGCTTGAATTACTCAGAAGACAATATTGATGGGATTCGCAAAAGACATCCCAGGTGGCGACTTTATGGGTCTGAAACCTCATCGGCTACAAGGACGCGTGATGGCTATTTTCGCCCAGCTAAGGAATGGGTTGGGGATAATCGCCGCGTGCGGAATTTTGAACAGTCAGACTATGGCAATGATCGAGTTCCTTGGGGGAAGACGGCGACGGCTTCTTGGACAGCAGATAGAAATCGGCTAGACTATGCGGGTCAGTTTATCTGGACAGGAGTGGACTATATCGGTGAGCCGACTCCTTGGCACAATCAAAATGACACGCCTGTCAAGAGTTCCTATTTTGGGATTGTGGACACAGCAGGGATTCCTAAAAATGACTATTATCTCTATCAAAGTCAGTGGTTGGACCTAGATCAGCACCCCATGGTTCATATCTTACCTCATTGGAATTGGGAAATTCATAAGAGTTATCAACAAGTTGTGGATAAGTATGGGGATATCCCTGTTCGAGTGTATTCAAATGCTAGTTCAGTAGAGCTATTTCTCAATGGAAAATCCCAAGGTAGGAAGACTTTTCAGGAAAAATGGACTTCAGATGGCAGAAAATACCAAGAAGGAGATTCCCCAGTTATTGGATTTTATCCACAAACTGTGGATAACCCTGTGGACAAGGTGGGGAATAGTGAAGTGATTTGGGAGACGAGTTGTAGTGCCTATGCCATTATCACGCAGGGAGTGCTTCATTGCTTGTCTGCAGGCGACGTAGATATCCGCGCTAGTTATCAAGGGAAGACCTATCAAACTCATTTGCAGATTACAGAAAATATCTCACTGATGCAGGCAGTTTTTGTACGACCGCTTCGCTTGTATACAGATAAGAGAACTTATCCACAGTTTCCATCTTCAGTCTTGGTTGACTCTGAGTCTGGCAGAGTAAAGAGAGTCATACTCAATTATTTTCAAAAAGCAACCTTGTCCATTGTCTGCTGACAGTGGACTTTAAAACGCCTTTTTCTAGTCCTTGAATAACTTCTTGAAGCTTATCAATGACGGCTTCCAATGTTTGGAAAGCTTTATTTTTAAAGCCTCGTTTTCGAATTTCTTTCCAGACTTGTTCAATAGGGTTCATTTCTGGTGTATCTGGTGTATAAGGTGGGATAAAAGCCAACTCCATATTACTTGGAATCTCTAAGGTACTTGATTTATGCCATATAGCATTATCCATTACAAGTAAAATATAATCATCTGGATAAGCTTGTGAGACTTGCCGTAGAAATTCATTCATCCACTCAGTATTGCATCCTCCAGTAATAAGGAAGAAGGAATCTCCTGTCTTGCCCCATAACAATAGCGATATTCTCGCATATAATGACTATAAATGTTAGGTCGGATTCCTTGAGGAGCCCAACAAGAACTCATCTTACTGATTCTCCCGTAACTAGCTTCATCTTGGTACATCAAACGTACTTTGTTATAAGTCCCCTCTTCTTTAAAGCGCTTACTTAAGGTCTCGAATGTAGATTTTATTTTTAGACGTCTCAATTGTTTGAGCGTCTGCCTTCTTGGGATGTTCAGGTCGAGGAGTGACTGTTCGCTAACCATGGCGTTTCAGGAGATAATAGAAACCATCACGTGTGGAAGTACGACCAATCTCTTTTTGATAGGCTTCAAATAACTGATTGATAGTTACAAATTCCCCAGCCTGAGCAACTTCTATATGACGTTTTAGAAATGTTTTCTTTTCTTCATAAGTCATATATTCTCGATGACGTCCACCACGGGTCTCTTGAAGAAGAGACTCTGAACCGCCAAATAACCAGAGCGATCCATCAGTCAAGCAGACAACTGCTAGACTATAAGAACTGGTCTGAGAAGGACAGGAAGATGTTTAGTGAACAACGCAGACGTGAAGAACAAGCATTGTTAGCACAGGACTTTGCCTTGGAAAAAGGCATTGAACAAGGTTTAGAGCGTGGGAAAATCTTTACCTTTCTAGATTTAGTACATCAACATGTTTTAACTTCCAAATTTGCGAGTGAGCAATTGGGAATGACCGCAGCTGAGTTTGATGTCCCACTATAGATGAGAATGGGGACATGTTATCGAATTAGATAGCATGTTTTGTTTTTGGACAATAGTTAATGCTTGTTTTGGTTTTTAAACTTACTCAAATTCTAATTATATATATGTAAGATTTTCTGAAATTAAGTATAAATTGCTCAAAAACACAATTTAATAATATATTAACTTATTATATATTGTGATGCGAAAAAATTCAAAATTAAGCTATCTGAAAATTCCCTAATTTCTCAAAATATTTTCTCTTTTTTTGCGAAAATTTTGAAGTCAAAAAGTTTGCATATATACTGAAAATAGTATAGAATGAAGATGTAGGTTTCTGGATGTACAAGAGGATATTTCTTATTCATTTCAAGGAATAAATTTTGTCAGGTAGAAGCTAAATTAACTAATTCTAAAAGGAGAAAAAAATAATGGAAAACAAACCATCTATGAGTCGTGTTGAACGTCTGCACCGTGAGAAGGTCACGCGTTACTCGATCCGTAAATATAGTTTTGGAGCGGCTAGTGTAGCGGTCGCTGCTCTTTTCATGTTCTTAGGTAATGGAGCTGTTTCAGCTAATGAGCTAAGCAAACAAGAGACATCTGTAGAAGCTCCAGCGCCATCATCTGAGAACCAATCAACTTCAGAAAGCATTCCAGCAGCACAACCAATTGCAGAAGAGCCTACTGCTAAACCAGCAGAAGCAACAACTCCAGCTTTGGACAAGACTCAACTTGAAAGTTACATTTCAGAAATTGAAACAAAACTTTCTAACGGTTCTTACGATAACAAAACAGAAGAAAGTGTCGCAGTATTAAAAACTAAACTAGAATCTGTAAAAACTACATTAGCTAACGCAACTACTCAAGCTGAACTAAAAAAAGCTTACAGCGAACTTGTCACTACAGCTAATACTAAATTAAAAAACAAACCTGTAGAGAAAAAAGAAACTCTAGCAGTAGATACAACTGAAGGTAAAGAAACTGTAGGTAAAAAAGCAGAAAACACAGAGAAAAAATCAGAATCTAACTCAATCGAAAATACAGGATCTAATGATGCTCGTAACGGTAAAGAATTAGACAAAAACAATGCTTTCCGTGCGGAAACTGATACAGAAAAACCAAAAGTATCAATCGATTATGATGATCCAGCATCTCAAACTTTCTGGGTAACTCCAACAGAAGAAACAAATATCACTGGACGTATCAAGATTACAGATAACAGTGGTAAGATTGTTAGAGGTTGGATGCAAAAAATGGGTAGTGGAACTGAGACTGATATAGGGTATGGATTACACAACTCTAATATTGATACTGAAACACCAGCAACAACTGACCAACCAGCGACACTTTCTGTTACAGGAAAATTGCAAGATCGTCACCCTAATGGAAATCCATGGACTAATGGTTCAACAGTAGTATCACGTAAAGTTCGTGCTAAAGATGCAAGTAACAATGAAATCGACAACGAAGGTACATCTGATCCAGCATATCAAGTATGGTTCAAAATTCGTTCACAAAACGTAAAATACACAGAAGATTTAGCAAATAAAGCTGCAAACTTTGATAAAGTTGTGGTGGCTGATCCAGCACAACTTCAACAAGCAGAATTAGATAAAATCAAAGCTGAATTACAAGCAGGTGACGGAAACAACCTTAACGGTAAGATTGCAACAGTTACTCAAGTGGGCGATAAAATTGTTGTAACCTATAATGATGGGACTACAACTGAACGACCAGTAACAGATTTTGCACGGGTAAACGTTAAACCAGTTGGGAATATTCCATTTTCTAATTCGACTACAAAAGAGATTTATGTCTATAAAGGCGAAGAAACGAATATCGAATTATCAGCAACAGATGACTCAGGAAAACTGAAAGATATACGTATAGGAGAAGGATCAAGAGGAAATAACCTTCCAGGTGCTGCTGGTGCTAGAATAAACAATCAGTATGGACTAACGTTCTCATCTCAGAGAAATGAAACTGACGGAATTGTAGCGACACAAGATAATCCTGCTAAGGTAACGATTACGGGGACAATATCGGTGCCAAATAAACCAACTTATACAGGTAAGTTAGTAACACGATATCTAATCGCCGAAGACTTAGATGGTGCAACGTTCTCAGAACCTATTGGAAATCAGGAAACTGCGAATCCTTTACCAGAAGGTTACTTTAAGTTAATGGTTCGTGAGCAAACTCAAAAATATGATATTCAAGTACAAACAAATGAAGCTGGTAAGATTTCTGTTGCTGATGTAAACAATCTATCTCAAGCTGATTTTGAGAAAATTAAAAACAACATCAAGATTAAATACAATACTGCAGATGATGCACGATTGCTTGATAAAAACGGTAAATTAGTAGAAAATGCTTCGAACTACATTGACACTATAACTAAGCAAGGAGATCAGATTGTTGTTACTTATAAAGACGGCTCAACAGATTCTGTTGCTTTAACTAGTGTTTTACGCAACAATCCAGCACCAACAGTAGAAGTTCCATACTCAAACTTAGCTGAGAAACAAGTTTATGTCTATACTGGTGAAAATACGGATTTGACATTCAAAGCAACAGATGATGCTGGAATCAAAGATATGTATTTACGTGGTCCAGGGGGTATCACTGGAGACAATACTGCAGGTTATGGCTTCACAACAGGTAAGATTAATAATGAAGCAGTTACAAATGGTGTGGGAACAGTTTCAGATGATAAGCGAACAGCAACAATTAAAATGACAGGTGTCACTACACTTACAGCACCAAACCGTTGGACAAGTTTTATTGCTGCTAATGACAATGATGACGCTAGTTCAATGCCAGCAGATCGTGACTTTAACGCTTTAGATGTTGACCCAGATGCAAAATCCAAACCAGGATATGTTCAATTTATCGTTAAAAATCAAACATCTAAATACGATATTGCAGCTCCAACAGAAAAAGTAGCAGTAGTAGATCCAGACAATGTAACTGAAGCAGACTTAGCGAAGATTAAAGAAAAACTAAAACTTGAGTACTCTAACAGCAATGATGATGCTAACTTAGCTGATAAAAAAGGTAAGAGTGTAGATGACAAGGATTCTAAGATCAAGTCAGTAACAAAAGATGACCAAGGAAATCTTGTTGTAACGTATACAGATGGTTCTACAGATAAGAGACCTTTATCTGAGTTTGTAAGTTTAGATAAGCAACCGGCGATTAATGCAGTTAACAAAGCAGCAGAAGATAAGATCGCAGAAATCAACAAAACTCCAAATGCTACAGATGAAGAAAAAGCAGCAGCAATCGCAAAAGTAAATGCAGATAAAGAAAAAGCTGTAGCCGCAATTAATGATGCTAATGTAACGACAAAAGATGCTATTGATAAAGCTCAAGATGCAGGAACTGATGCAATTGCAAAAGATACCCCGGTAGTAGCTAAAAAAGATGAAGCTAAAAAAGCAATCGATAAAGCGTTAGAAGATAAAAACAAAGCAATCGATGATCGCACAGATTTAACTCCAGCAGAAAAAACAGCAGCTAAGAAAGCCGCTGAGAAAGCAGCTGATGACGCTAAGAAAGCAATCGATGCAGCAACAACAGACGCAGCAGTAGATGCAGCGAAAAATGCTGGTACTGGAGAAATTGCGAAAGTAAACCCAGTAGCGAAAGCAGCAGCTAAGCAAGCAATCGCAGATGAATTAGCAGAAAAAGAAAAAGCAATCGATGCACGTCAAGACTTAACAGAAGCAGAGAAAGCAGCAGCTAAGAAAGAAGCTCAAGATAAAGCACAAGAAGCAACAGATGTTATTAACGCACAACCATCTAATGCAGAAACACCAGAAAAAGCAGCAGAAGCACAAACAGCAGTAGATGGTGCTAAAGACAAAGGTGTAGCAGATGTTAAAGCTGTAAACCCAGTAGCGAAAGAAGCAGCTAAGCAATCGATCGCAGATGAGTTAGCAGAAAAAGAAAAAGCAATCGATGCGCGTACTGACTTAACTCAAGAAGAAAAAGACGCAGCTAAGAAAGAAGCTCAAGATAAAGCAAAAGAAGCGACAGATGCTATTGATGCACAGCCAAACAACGCAGAAACACCAGAAAAAGCAGCAGAAGCACAAACAGCAGTAGATGGTGCTAAAGATAAAGGTGTAGCAGATGTTAAAGCTGTAGATCCAGTAGCGGCTAAGAAACCAGCGGCTAAGAAAGCAGTTGAAGATGCTCTTAAAGATAAAGTAGCTGCAATTGACGGACGTGAAGACTTAACTCCAGCAGAAAAAACAGCAGCTAAGAAAGCCGCTGAGAAAGCAGCTGATGACGCTAAGCAAGCAATCGATGCAGCAACAACAGACGCAGCAGTAGATACAGCGAAAAATGCTGGTACTGGAGAAATTGCGAAAGTAAACCCAGTAGCGAAAGAAGCAGCTAAGCAAGCAATCGCAGATGAATTAGCAGAAAAAGAAAAAGCAATCGACGCTCGTAAAGACTTAACTGACGAAGAAAAAGATGCAGCTAAGAAAGAAGCGCAAGCTAAAGCAAAAGAAGCGACAGATGCTATTGATGCACAGCCAAACAATGCAGAGACACCAGAAAAAGCAGCAGAAGCACAAACAGCAGTAGATGGTGCTAAAGATAAAGGTGTAGCAGATGTTAAAGCTGTAGATCCAGTAGCGGCTAAGAAACCGGCGGCTAAGAAAGCAGTTGAAGATGCTCTTAAAGATAAAGTAGCTGCAATTGACGGACGTGAAGACTTAACTCCAGCAGAAAAAACAGCAGCTAAGAAAGCCGCTGAGAAAGCAGCTGATGACGCTAAGCAAGCAATCGATGCAGCAACAACAGACGCAGCAGTAGATACAGCGAAAAATGCTGGTACTGGAGAAATTGCGAAAGTAAACCCAGTAGCGAAAGCAGCAGCTAAGCAAGCAATCGCAGATGAATTAGCAGAAAAAGAAAAAGCAATCGATGCGCGTACTGACTTAACTCAAGAAGAAAAAGACGCAGCTAAGAAAGAAGCTCAAGATAAAGCTAAGGAAGCAACAGATGCAATCAACGATCAACCAGCTAATGCAGAGACACCAGAAAAAGCAGCAGAAGCTCAAGCCGCAGTAGATGCAGCTAAGAAAACAGGTGTAGATGAAGTTGCAGCTGTAAATCCAGAAGCCAAAGCTAAACCAGCAGCTAAGAAAGCCATCGAAGATAAATTAGCAAAACAATTGGAAGATATTGCTAACACTCCAGATGCTACAGATGATGAGAAGAAAGTTGCAGCAGATGCAGCTAAAGCTCTAGCAGAAGAAGCTAAGAAAGAAATCGATAAAGCTGGAACAGATGCAGCAGTTAAGAAACTTCAAGAAGAAGCTGAAAAAGAAATCGAAAAATCTGTCCCTGTTGTAGAAGATAAGCCAAATGCACGTAAAGCAATTGATGAAGAAGCACAAGCTAAAAAAGAAGCAATTGATGCACGTGACGACTTGACTCCTAAAGCTAAAGAAGAACTTAAAGCTCAAGTAGACAAGATTGCAGAACAAGCTAAAAAATCTGTAGATGCAGCTAAAACAGCAGAAGCTGTCAATGGAATTGAAGAATCAGATAAAGCGGCTATTAAAGCTGTAGGTGAAGTGAATATTCCGGCTGATAAAGTTCTTGTAAATGATCCAAGTGCTTTAACAGATGATGAAAAAGCTAAGGTCTTAGAAGCTGTTAAGAAAGTAAATCCAGATGCTAAAGAAATTACTCAAGATGCAGATGGAAATATTACTGTTACAACTCCAGATGGTCATCAGGAAATCATCACTCCTGAACAAGTTGTGAAAACTTCTGATACAGCAAATGAACCAAAAGCAGGAAATGATGTAGTTAAACCAGCGGATAAAGTGGTTGTAGCAGATCCAGCTAAATTAACAGATGCTGAAAAAGAAAAAATTAAAGCAGCTGTAGAAGCAGTAAATCCAAATTCTGTAGTAACAGTAGATGAAAAAGGAAATGCTAAAGTATCAACTCCAGATGGACAAATACAAGTGATTCCTGTAGATGAATTAGTACGTACTGCTGAAGATATTAAGAAACCAAACGCAGGCAATGACATCGTTAAACCAGCGGATAAGACAGTAGTAGCGAATCCAGAAGCTCTCACTCCAGAAGAGAAGAAAGCGATCGAAGATAAAGTTAAAGCTGTAAATCCAGATGCAACAGTAGTTGTAGATGACAAAGGTAATGCGACAGTCACAACCCCAGCAGGTAAGACAGCAGTTATCCCAGCGTCAGACTTGACTAAGTCAGCAGCAGACGCAGCTAAACCAAATGCAGGCAACGATGTAGTTAAACCAGCAGATAAGACAGTAGTAGCAAATCCAGAAGCTCTCACTCCAGAAGAGAAGAAAGCGATCGAAGATAAAGTTAAAGCTGTAAATCCAGGTGCAACTGTAGTAGTAGACGATAAAGGCAATGCGACAGTCACAACCCCAGCAGGTAAGACAGCAGTTATCCCAGCAGCGGACTTGACTAAGTCAGCAGCAGACGCAGCTAAACCAAACGCAGGTGATGACATTGTT